>DASVYZ010000001.1:0-3851 GCA_036391935.1 Burkholderiaceae bacterium
ACGCATCCCCGGACGGAAAATGCCATGAGCGAAGCCCATTATCGCCATTGCCGGCCCGATCTCTTGCTCCAGAGTGTTGGCGGCGACCGCAATACTTTCATGCTGCTGGTCGATATTTTTCGGCGCGATACGGCGGAAAAACTGACCGGGATGCGCGCGGCGCTGATGCGGGGAGAGCGGGCGCAACTGGCTTTCAGCGCGCATGCCTTGAAGGGAACGGTTGGCCCGACTGGCGCCGACAACTTGCTGCAGCAATTGGTCGAGCTGGAAACGGCCAGCCGCGACCCGCTGGCGGCCTTGAGCGAACAAGCGCTCGATGAACTCGAACGGCAGGTGGCGCGGATACGCGAAGAGCTGGAGAGATTTGCGGCGGGTTTGTGCTAGCAGCTCAATGCATGGCAGCCCGCATGACCGCCTCCTTGACTGTCCTGGTCACGATCCCGGCATTGAATGGCTTGAGAATGAAACCGGTCGCGCCATGTGCCAGGCATTCCTTGACGGTGTCGGCGTCGCGCTGCGCGGAAACCATCATGACCACGGTTTTTGGCAATTCCTTCTTGATTTCCTTGAGCAGGTCCACGCCGCAGCCGTCGGGCATCATGATGTCGAGGCAGAGCACGTCCGGCTTCAGGCGCATTGCCTGCTCCAGGCCGTTCTTGCCGTTGCTCGCTTCGCCGACCACGATATAACCCTCCGCGCTCAGGATGGAGCGCAAAAGCGCGCGTGTCATTTCATTGTCGTCGACGATCAAGACGTTCACGTCACGCACCTTTTCCCGGAATTGTTTCTGAGATTATATAAAGAAGCCCGGGATGCGGCAAAGTTGACATGGGAGAGGAGTATCAAATAGTCTGTCTGCGACGCAATTTATTTCCTCTCATTGAGGTATACCTGTCAAAGTTGTCAGGGTGTTCTTTCTTGAGTGTTCCGCAAGAACGCGATAAAAGGACGGAAGAAAAACAGCAAACCGGTCAACATGAAACGACTATTTTCCGTACGAGGCAGGGTAGAGCATCTGTCGTCCGATTTTTTTCGCCGCTTCGACGGCGAATTTTCCGCCGATGCGGCGTCTCTCGTGGAGATAGGCGGTCGTGCCGTTCCGACCGTGCGTTGCGGCACGAAACCGCTCAATCTCGACTTTTCCATCCCCGACAGCTTCACCGCCGAGACGGGCGCGAGTGCGACGGTATTTGTGAGGCTGGAGCAGGATTTCCTGCGTATTACAACTTCGGTCAAGGCGGCGGACGGCAAACGCGCGGTCGGCACCTTGCTTGACCGTTCGCATCCGGCCTACCGCAGCCTGCAATCGGGCCGGGCCTACACCGGTTACGCGACGATTTTCGGCAAGCAATACATGACCAAGTACGAGCCGATGCGCGACGGCGCCGGGCAGATCATCGGTGCGCTGTATGTGGGCTTGAGCGTGCATGACATGGCGAGCCTGGGTGTCGCAGCCCGCCTCGCTGCGTGGCTGGGCATTGCGGGGGCCGGGGCGGTGCTGGCCGGCTTGAAGGTGTTGACCTGGCTCGCCGCGGCGGCATGGATGCCGTATCTCCTGGCACTGCTGGCGGCGCTGTCGGTCGGCGGTCTGGCTTACTGGCTGGTGCGACGGGAAATAACCATTCCCTTGCATGCGGCGAAGTCGGCGGCGCAGCGCATGGCCGACGGCGATTTGACGGCCCAGGTTGCGGTGGACCGGCGCGACGATGTCGGGCAGGTTTTGCTTGCCATAAACAGTATCAGCGTCGGATTGGCTGCCGTGGTCGGCAACGTGCGCCAGGCCAGCGAAGCGATCCAGCACGGCTTGCTGGAGGTCTCCGACGACAGCCGCGACTTGGCCGGTCATGCCGGGCAACAGGCCGGTGAAGTCGTGAACATCGTGGCGGCGGTAAAAAACGTCACGGCATTGGTCGAGCGCAATGGGCAAAGCGCTCATGAGGCGAATAAATTGGTCGCTTCCTCGGCCGGAGTTGCCACCGACAGCGGCAAGGTGGTCGGGCAAGTCGTCGATTCGATGGAATCCATACGCGCGGGCGCGCACCGGATCGGTGAAATCGTCGGTTTGATCGACGGTATTGCGTTCCAGACCAATATCCTCGCCTTGAATGCGGCTGTCGAGGCGGCGCGTGCCGGGGAGAGCGGGCGCGGCTTTGCCGTGGTGGCGTCGGAGGTCAGGGCCTTGGCCCAGCGCAGTGCCGGCGCGGCAAAGGAAATCGCGGCCCTGGTCGGCGATTCGGTGGGACAGGCCGAGGCCGGCGGCAGGTTTGCCGTCCAGGCCGGAGACGGGATGCGCCAGATGCTTGCTTCCATAGCGCAGGCGGTCGATGCCGTGCGGGACATCGACCGCGCGGGGCGCCAACAGCACGAGGGCATTGCCCAAGTCGGGGCGGCCATCGATGAAATGCGCCGCATGAGCGAGGCGAGCATGGAAATCGTGCGGCGTTCTGTGGAATCGATGGGGCGGATGGAACAACAGGTGCAGTTGCTCACCAAGGCGGTCGAAGCGTTCAAGATCGCTTCCTGAGCGGCCGTAGAACACTGTATGTGCTTCCTGGCTCGATGCCGGCCCGTTTGTTGTACCATTTGGGCCCAAGGGAGAACGCGCATGACTCTACAGGGCCGTCAACTGGCTTGCTCGCGTGGCGAGCGTCACTTATTCACCGATATCAATTTCGAGATTGCGGCTGGCGACGCCCTGCGCGTCGCAGGGCCGAACGGCGCCGGCAAGACCAGCCTGCTGCGCCTGCTGTGCGGCCTGTCGCACCCGGCTGCGGGTCAGGTTTTGTGGAATGGGCAAGATATCCGCAAGATCCGCGAAGACTATTGCGCCGACCTGATCTATCTGGGGCACGCCGCCGCCGTGAAGGATGACCTGGCCGCCTGGGAAAACCTGCAGGCCGGCGCCAGCCTGTCGGGCCGGCCGGCAACGCGGCACGCCGCCTGGGATGCATTGGACGCGGTTGGGCTGGACGAAATCGGGCATCTGCCCTTGCGCATGCTTTCGCAGGGCCAGCGCAAGCGCGTTGGGCTGGCCCGGCTCTGGCTTGCGCGTGAACCGCGGCTGTGGATACTCGATGAGCCGTTCACTGCACTTGACGTGCAGGCGGTCGAACTGTTGTGCCTAAAGATCGACGAACATCTGGCCGGCGGCGGCATCGTCGTCTATACCACGCATCAGGAAATCGCCTTGAAATCGGGGCGCAAGCTGACGTTGCAACTGGGCGAGGCTCAGCCATGCTAGGGGCGCTGCTGGCAGTGATCCGGCGCGACCTCTTGCTGGCATTCCGGCGTCGCGCCGACGTGCTCACCACGCTCTTTTTCTTCATCATCGTGGTCAGCCTGTTTCCGCTCGGGGTGGGCGCGGAACCCAGTTTGTTGCGCACGCTCGCGCCCGGCATCCTCTGGGTCAGCGCCTTGTTGGCGTCCATGCTGTCGCTCGGACGCCTGTTCGCCGCCGATTATGCCGACGGCACGCTGGAGCAGATGCTGCTCTCGGCGGAACCGCTGTCAATCATCGTCATCGGCAAGGTATTGGCGCATTGGCTGGTTTCGGGCCTGCCGTTGGTGCTGCTGTCGCCCTTGCTGGCGATCCAGTTCGACTTGCCGGGCGATTCGATCATGGTGCTCATGGCCAGCCTCTTGCTCGGTACGCCGGTACTGAGCCTGATCGGCGCCATCGGCGCTGCCCTGACCCTGGGGTTGCGCGGGGGCGGCGCCTTGATCTCGCTGCTGGTCTTGCCGCTTTATATTCCGGTGCTGATCTTTGGGGCCGGCGCGGTCGGCGCCGAAACAAGCGGAGTGGGGGCCGCTGCCCATCTCCTGCTGCTGGGCGGCGGCTTGGCCGCAGCCCT
>DASVYZ010000002.1:0-2316 GCA_036391935.1 Burkholderiaceae bacterium
TTCGGCGATGCGAGAAAGCCCCTGGCCATGCTGGCGGCCGGCGAGGTGATGAACGACTACCGCCGCATCCGTCTGGCCAGGCAGGGCTATCGCAAGCTCAGGCCGACCGACACGGCCAACTTCCATGCGCGGCAAAAATCCTGGATCGCAGGCAAGCTCGACGAGCCCTTCGACGGCAAGACCGTGGTCATCAGCCATATGGCGCCCAGCATGCAATCGGTGGAAGACGAATTCCGCAACGACATCGTCTCGGCCGCCTATGCCTCGAACTGCGAAGAGGTGGCGGCGCGTGCCGACCTCTGGGTGCACGGCCACATGCATACCAGCTTCGATTACCGCGTCGGCAAGTGCCGCGTGGTGAGCAATCCCTGCGGCTACATCATGCCCGACCGCAAGCCGCAAAACCCCGACTTCGAGCCCAATTTCATCGTTGAAATATGAGTTCGGCATGGCCGAATTCGCACTAATATTCTTTGGCGCAAGCCTGGATATCGCAATTTTGTTTTGCTCCGGGGCGCATAGAATCAAACTTCGAAAATCGGGCGCCGCCGCCTTGCCTGCTTATCCAGCGGGCGTGCCCTGACTGGCCAAGCCCGGTTTTCCGCCCACGAAGACCAAGAAAAAGGCGCACCAGCGCCGCAGCAGCAACGTTCGGGGCAAGGAGGGAACACCGGCGCCGCCGCACCGGTGACAGCCAACGCACGAGGAGACTATTCATGTGGAACCGACTTCCGGCCTGTGCCAGGGCCGGCAGGGCGTATTCGTTTGCCCATTCAGTAGCACTGTCAGCACTATTTGTCGCACTGCCTTTTGCCTCAGTTGCGGCGGCAGCCGATACCTTATCAAAGATACGCGAGACGCAAACCATCACGCTTGCCTATCGGGAAACGCCGCCATTCGCGTTCACGGCGGAAAACAAGCAGGTGACCGGCTATTCGATCGAAGTCTGTCTCAAGGTGGCCGAGGCGGTCAAGCGCGAACTGAAACTGCCCGCGCTCAAGGTGGCTTACCTTCCGGTCGATACCACCACGCGCTTCACTTCGGTGATCGAGGGCACGGCCGACATCGAGTGCGGTTCGACCACCAACAATGCCGAGCGGCGCAACCGGGTCGCCTTCACCATTTCGCACTTCTTTTCCAGTGTGCGCATGATCGTCAAGCGAAGCAGCGGCATCCGCAACTGGTCCGACCTGAAGGGCCGCACGCTGGCCAGCACCCACAACACCACTACCATCGACCTGATCAATGCGCGCAACAACGTGCGCTCGCTGGACTTGCATATTCTCGAAGGGAAGGACGACCAGGAATCGTTCGGTTTCGTCGAAAGCGGCAAGGCCGACGCCTATGCGATGGACGACGTGCTGCTGTACAGCTTCCGCTCGCTGGCGAAACATCCGGAGGATTTCGTCGTCGTGGGCGAACCGCTGTCGGTCGAACCTTATTCCATCATGTTCCGCAAGAACGACCCGGAATTCAAGAAGCTGGTCGATCATGAGCTGACGCGCCTGATCAATGAGGGCGAATTGCAAAAGATCTACCACCACTGGTTTCTCGAGCCCACCGGCCCCAAGGGCAACAACATGAACATGCCCATGGGTTACCTGTTGCGCGATTCCTTCCGCTTCCCGACCGACAAGACCGGCGACTGAAGCAGCCGACCAAGCCCGCTCCCCGCCGCCGGAAAAATGTTTCGGCGGCATACAATATTCTCCATTCCCATCCGTCTTCAGGGTATGGAGCCCTCACCGACCGATATCGAACACAATAGCGAAATCACCGCAACGGTCCTGCGCGAGCGGGGCCGGCTCGGTCTGTTCATCCGGCGCCGCGTCTCGGATGCGGCCGAAGCGGAAGACATCCTGCAAGACGTCTTCCAATCCTTCGTCGAGGCTTATCGCTTGCCCGAACCGATCGAGCAGGCCGGCGCCTGGATGTATCGCGCCGCAAGGAATCTCATCATCGACCGCTTCCGCAAGAAGCGCGAAGTGCTGCTGGAGCCTTCCGACGACGATGAGCAATACCATCTCGGCCTCGACCTGCCTTCACTGGAAGACGGTCCCGAAGCCGCCTATGCGCGTGCCGTGCTGCTGGACCGGCTGCAACTGGCCCTGGATGAATTGCCGCAAAACCAGCGCGAGATTTTCATCGCCAACGAATTGGATGGGATCAGCTTCAAGCAACTCGCCGACGACAGCGGCGTGCCGCTGAATACCTTGTTGGCGCGCAAGCGTTATGCCGTGCTGCACTTGCGCGGACGGCTGCGCGATATTTATGAAGAGTGGGAATGAAACACGGAACAAAACAGGAGAAAGCCAT
>DASVYZ010000003.1:0-1551 GCA_036391935.1 Burkholderiaceae bacterium
ATCCCTATGCACCGACGGTGCACATGAACGTGCGCTTCTTCAATGCCACCGCTGAAGGCGAAGACCCCGCATGGTGGTTCGGCGGCGGCATGGATTTGACGCCTTATTACGGCAATGCCGAAGATGCGCAGCATTTCCACCGCACCTGCCGCGACGCTTTGACACCTTTCGGGGCGGATTTGCATCCGCGCTTCAAGCGTTGGTGCGACGAGTATTTTTTCCTCAAGCACCGCAATGAGCCGCGCGGTGTGGGCGGGATCTTCTTCGACGATTACAACGAAGCCGGCTTCGACGCCAGCTTTGCGATGCAACAAAGCGTGGGCGATGCCTTCCTGGCTGCCTACCTGCCCATCCTCGAACGCCGCAAGGATATGCCCTACGGCGAACGCGAACGCGATTTCCAGGCTTACCGGCGCGGACGCTATGTCGAATTCAACCTCGTGTTCGACCGCGGCACGCTATTCGGCCTGCAATCGGGCGGGCGCACCGAATCGATTTTGATGTCGATGCCGCCCGTCGTGAAATGGCGCTATAACTGGAAACCTGAGGCGGGTAGCGCCGAGGCCCAACTGTATTCGGACTTTTTGGTGCACAAGGATTGGCTGTGAGCGATGGCCGTCGTTGCGTTGCCGTGCTGGGCGGCAGTTTCGATCCTGTCCACAGCGGCCACGTTGCGCTGGGCAAACACTTTGCCGCCTTGCTCCAAGCCGATGAATTACGCATCCTGCCGGCCGGCAATCCCTGGCAAAAAGCGCCCTTGCGCACCGACGCGGCGCATCGCGTGGCCATGATCAGTTGCGCTTTCGACACGGTTGGCGTGCCCGTGACCATTGACCAGCAGGAAATACGGCGCCACACTGCGACATATACGATCGATACGCTGAAAAGCCTGCGCGAGGAATTGGGGCCCGATACGGCCATTGCCTTTCTGCTCGGCGCCGACCAATTGCAACATTTAAATACCTGGCACGATTGGCGACACCTGTTCGACTACGCTCACCTCTGCGCCGCGGCCCGCCCCGGCTTCGCGCTCGATGCCGGCCACATTCCGGCCGAGGTGGCTGCAGCATTCGCCCAACGCCTGGTAGAGGCAAATAAGATTCGAAGCCGGCCAGCCGGCTTGACTTGTATCGCGGCCGATCTCGACATCGACGTATCGGCCACAACGATCCGGTCGGCACTGGAACGCGGCGAACAGCCGGCTGGCCTGCCGGCCGCAGTGCTGCACTATATTCACACACACCAACTCTATAAGAACTGAATGGATATCAAGAAACTGCAAGCCGTCGTGATCGACGCCCTGGAAGATGTGAAAGCCCAGGAAATCCGCGTGTTCGACACCACGCACCTGACCAGCCTGTTCGACCGCATCGCGGTCGTGTCGGGCACGTCGAACCGCCAGACGAAGGCGCTGGCCGCCTCGGTGCGGGACAAGGTCAAGGAAGCAGGCGGCGACGTGGTCGGGCTGGAAGGCGAAGACACGGGCGAATGGGTCCTCGTCGACCTGGGCGACATGATCGTGCACATCATGCAGCCGGCCATCCGCCAGTA
>DASVYZ010000004.1:0-3722 GCA_036391935.1 Burkholderiaceae bacterium
CGTTCCGCCTCGGACAGCTTCGGGTCGAAGCGCTTGGCAAAGCTGTCGACCAGGGTGCGCACGATGGCGGGCTGCTTGCGCAGGCAATCGGCGATGTAGCGCAGCGAGAAGCGGCTGCCGGTCTGGCGCCAGTAGCTCGCATAGGCGCGCATGACTTGCACCTCTTTTTGGCGCAAGCCGGCTTCGATGACCAGGCCGTTCATGCGGCCGTCTTCGGCTTCGTTGTTGAACAGCGATTGGAACAATTCCTGCGCCGCATGGGCCACGTGCGGCTGGGCCAGCTTGGCCGCGCTGGCGCTGTCGACAGTCAGGCAGGTGACGAAGAACGGCGAACCGTCGAGGCCGGTGATGGTAAAGGTCTGTTCGCGGTCCACCGCCACGCCGGCATTGTGCAGGGCGGGCAGGATTTGCGACAGCGAAGGCGCGCTCTCGGCAGACAGCAGGCGCACGTTGACCGTGCCGCGCCAGCCCAGTTCGATATGCACCTTGACGCCGATCGAGCGCAGGCTGCCCAGCATGGAAAGGTCGTGGAAAGCCGTGCGCGGCGACGTGGCGGCGATATAGTCGGCCGGCAATTCCTGTCGCAGGCGGCGCAGGCCGGTGCGCAACGCCGGATCGTTCGATTCATCGACCATTTCGTCGAAGGCGTTATGCCAGCCTTCGATGGCGGCCGAGAGCGGACGCACGATGTCGCCGTCGAGATCGAGATGGGCACGCGCGCCCTTGGCGATCAGGTAGAGACTGGCCAAGGGGCCTTCGGCCAAATGGGTTTGATACGTCACTTCGCCGGCTCCGGCCAGATTGCGCAGGTTTTGCGACAGGGTCTCGGCCAGGCTGGCGCTGTAGCGTTCGCGCGGCATGTAGACCAGCACGTTCAAGTGGCGGCCATAGATGTCGCGCCGCGCGAAAACCTTGGCGCGCGGTTGCTTGTACAGCGCCACCACGGTGCCCGACAATTCAGCCAGCCATTCCGGCGTGGCTTCCATGATCTCGGTGCGCGGCAGCGATTCGAGGATCTCGAGGAATTTTTCGGCACGGAAGCCTTCGGGGCGCACGCCGGCAATGGACAGCACTTGCTTGATGCGGCCGCGCGCGAACGGCAATTGCGCCAGCGGCGTGACGGCTGCGCTGCGCGAGAACAGGCCGAGGAAGCAATGCTCGCCGATCATCTCGCCTTTTTCATTGACGTCGCGCACGCCGATGAAGTCGAGCTTCTGGTCGCGGTGCAGCGTCGATTGCGTGTCGGCCTTGACGATGGACAGCGAATCGATGCGGCCGGACTGGGTGGCGAAATCTTCCGGGATGCCGGCCAGGCATTTGTCATAAATCGGATGGGCGGTATCGCGCAGCACGCCGATGCGGGAAGGCAGGTCGCGCATAAGCTTGCCCTCGCCGGGCACGGCGCGGTAATAGGCATAGCCGAACAGTTCGAATCCGCCCTCTTCGGCCCATTCGAGGAAATCCGACACTTCCGGCCCGTCCGTCAACTGCTTGGCCGAAGCGGCAGCCACGGCCTTCATCTTTTCGCGCATCGCCTGGGCATCGCGATGCACGGCGGCCGCATCGCCGGCCACGCTCTTGATCGCTTCGACCAGGTTGGCCAGCGCCGGGGCGGCCAATTCTTCAGCCAGCAGGCACAACACATAGGATTCGAGCGGATCCTTACCCGTATTGGCGCGCTCGACGTGGGTCACATGGCATTGCGCGTCGCGCCGCACGGACAGCACGGCGTTCAACACCGCACGCGACACCACGCGCTGATTGCGCATGGCCATGACGATGGAATCGACCAGGAAGGGCATGTCGGGGTTGGCGATCAAGAGCGCGGTCGCGCCTGCATCGCGTGAATTGGCATAGCGCAACGCGCTGATGCGGCAGCCGGCCGGCGAACCGGACAGTCCTTCGGAGAAACATTGCGAGATGGCGGAAGCCAACACCTCAGGCGCAACACCGGCGATATCTTCTTCTTCGATGGAAGCGAGCCAGGTTTCGATCACAGCCGAGGTCGGGGCATCCTTGGTGCCCTTGGCTTCCGCCATGGATTGCACGAGATTCAGGGTTTGCTTGCGCAAGTCTTCGATGTGTTGGTTCATCTGTTTCTCCATTTATTTCTTTGATGAAGTGTGCTCCATCATGCTGATTTGTCTTCCCATACGCACCGCACATCGTGGCGTGGGCGCGGCATGAGCGCGGATAGCGTTCATGGATGGCTGGAATATCGACGCCCATCGGCGTCATGGGGCACTTTGTTTTTTGTCTACTACCATTCTCTCCGGTTTTGCTGGGTGGAATCGCCGGGCGTCGCACGCTTCGCTCCCCCTGCGATCGTTTCCTTTATCTGGCTGCGCTTGCAACAGCCCAATTTTTTATGGCGCTACGATACGCGCATTCGTGCCGCATTTAATTCGCTATTTGGCCTAAAAACGCACGAATCCGCTCATTTCCGGGATTTCCAAAGAATTCCCCTGGCGGTGCCTCGGCCAGGAGGCTGCCCTGCTCGAAAAACAGCACGCGATCGGCCACTTCGCGCGCAAAGCCCATCTCATGCGTGACCACGATCATGGTCATGCCCGAGCGCGCCAGATCCTTCATGACGTCCAATACTTCCTTGATCATCTCCGGATCGAGCGCCGAAGTCGGTTCGTCGAACAGCATGACCTTGGGCTGCATTGCCAGCGCGCGCGCAATCGCCACGCGCTGCTGCTGTCCGCCGGAAATCTGGTCCGGGTACTTGTGCGCATGCTCGGCCAGTCCTACGCGGGCCAGGAGCGCCTGCGCCGCATTCCCGGCCTCGGCACGCGACATGTCGCGCACGCGGCGCGGCGCCAGGGTTACGTTTTCCAGCACGGTCAGATGCGGGAACAGGTTGAAATTCTGGAACACCATCCCGACTTCGCGGCGTACCGCTTCGACATGCGTCATGCCCTCATTGAGCTCGATCCCGTCTACCACAATGCGGCCCGCGTCGTGGCTCTCCAGCCGGTTCAACAAACGCAGGAAAGTCGATTTGCCCGACCCCGAAGCGCCGATGATGACGGCCACTTCGCCCTGGCGAAATACGGCCGATACGCCTCGGATCACGTGAGAAACGCCGAAATGCTTGTCGACGTTTTCAACGGTGATCAGCGGCGCGGCACTCAATTCGTTTTCCTCAACGGCAGCGGATATCTTCGCTGAAATACTTCTTGGACAACGTTCCGAAGGTGCCGTCGGCCATCAGTTCGGTCATGGCCTTGTCGATGGCATTGGCCAGGCCCGCATTATTCTTCTTCACCGCCCCGGCGATCTTTTCGATGAACAGGTAATCGCCTTCGCGCAGACCGGCCTTGGGATTGGCTTCGAGCGCCTGCCTGGCGGAGAAACGGTCCGTGACCCAGGCGTCGACGATACCGGCCATGAGCGCGGACTTGCCATCCATGTTTTCCGGAAATGCCTTCACTTCTCTCACGCCGGGGACCTTTTCCAGGTTCTGCAGATAGGTGGTGCCCGATTGCGCGGCCACGATCTTGCCGGCCAGCGTGCCGGCATTCGAGATGGCCGGGTCTTTCGCCACGATCACGCCGCCGCTGCAATATTGCGGCGCGGTAAAGGTGGCGATCCTGGCGCGTTCGTCGGTGACACCCAACGAAGCCATGACGAGGTCCCAGCGATCCTGACGCAAGCCGGGCAAGAGCGAATCGAACGGCGCAGCCTTCCACTCGACCCTGACGCCCATCCTGGAT
>DASVYZ010000005.1:0-5547 GCA_036391935.1 Burkholderiaceae bacterium
CTTGCGTGCCGTCCGTGCTGCCCGAATCCACTATAATCCACTCATTTGCGAATTTGACGCTGTCCAGGCATGCCCGAATGTACTGCGCCTCGTTCTTGGTAATGATGATGACTGAGAGTTTCATGGGCTTGATTTTGGAACAATTGCCGGATTGTAGCGCGGTTTTATGGGTGGCCCTGTCATTCACCGACTGCTTACGGCATACGGCTTGAAAGCCGGCATGCCTGCCGCAAATGCCGGTTACACTTCCGATTATTCGCGTTTCCACAATACACAATGATTCCTGCAAGTTTAAAGCGCCTGCTGCAGGCCATGAAACCGCACTCGGGTCGGTTGACGCTGGCCTTGCTCACCATGGGTTTCACGGCTGCGACCGAACCGACCCTGGTCTGGATGCTCAAGGTGCTGCTCGACCGCGGATTTGCCAAGCCGCCGACGATTCCGTTCTGGAGCGTGCCGCTTGCCATCATTTCCCTGTTCATGGTGCGCGGTGTTTCCACTTTCACCACAACCTACCTGATTACCTGGGTCTCGACGCGGCTCTTGAATGAAATGCGGCGCAGCATGTTCGACCGCTTGCTCGACGTGCCTCTCGGTTATTACAACACCAGGTCGGTGGGGCAGGTGATCAATTCGATGATGTTTGAATCGCAGCAAGTCATCGAGATGATCAAGAACGTGCTGGTCAATGCCACCTTGAGCGGTTTGACTGCGATTGGCCTGATGGGCTATCTGTTGTACCTGAACTGGCGCCTGACACTGATCACGCTGGTGTTGATTCCCGTCACCACCGTCATCATCCGCATCACCGGCAAGCGCTTGAACATGCTGACCAAGCGCTTTTTGGCGATCAATGCCGACATGACCCAGGTAGTGGAAGAGACCACACGCGCGCATCAGGTGATCAAACTGTTCGGCGGCCAGGATTACGAGCGCAAGCGCTTCGAGCAGCGCGCCGACGACGTGCGCCGCTATTCGATCAAGATGGCTTCCACCTTCGCCGCCACGGTGCCGATCACGCAAACGCTGACGGCCATCGCGGTATCGATCGTAATCGTCATCGCCCTGATCCAGGCCACGCACGGCGAACAGACCCCGGGCGAATTCGTCGCTTTCATCACCAACATGCTGATGATCCTGGCGCCCTTGAAGAAACTGGCCGAAGTCAACGGTCCGCTGCAGCGCGGCCTGTCCGCTTCCGAAGCGGTGTTCGCCCTGGTCGATGCCGAGGGCGAACGCACCGACGGCAAGGTCTTGTCCGAACGTTCCAGAGGACAGCTCGATTTCGTCGATGTCGGCTTCACCTATCCCGGGGCGGAAAAACCGGCCCTGTCCAATATCAACTTGTCGATCATGCCGGGCGAGACCGTGGCCTTCGTCGGCATGTCCGGCGGCGGCAAGACCACGCTGGTCAATCTGGTGCCCGAATTCCAGGCCGTCACGAGCGGCGAGATTCGCCTCGATGGTCTCGCCATCGGCCAGATCGCCTTGCCCAGCCTGCGCGCGCAAATGGCCATGGTGAGCCAGCACGTGGTGCTGTTCGACGATACCGTGCGGGCCAATATCGCCTATGGCGATGCGAATCCCGACCGGGAGCGCGTGGATGCCGCGGCGCGCGCGGCCCATTTGACAGAGGTCATTGCCGGCCTGCCGCAGGGCATGGACACCATGGTGGGCGACAACGGCAACAAGCTCTCCGGCGGCCAGCGCCAGCGCCTGGCGATTGCACGGGCGATCTACAAGGACGCGCCCATCCTGATTCTCGACGAGGCGACTTCGGCGCTCGATTCCGAATCCGAACGCATGGTGCAAAACGCGCTCGACGAGTTGATGCAGGGCCGTACCACGCTGGTCATTGCGCACCGTCTCTCGACCATTGAGCGCGCCGACCGCATTGTAGTGCTGGTGCATGGCAAGATCGTTGAAATCGGTTCGCATGCCGAACTGCTGGCCAAGGGCGGCGCCTACGCCAGCCTGTATCGTTCCCAATTTGAACAGGAGGTGGCATGATGTCGCACTCTATTTCCCGCTTTCCCGTGCCTGAAATCAAGGACTTGCCCGACGATATCCGGCAAAACATCCTTGCGGTACAGGAGAAAGCCGGCTTCGTGCCCAACGTATTCCTCTCGCTGGCCCACCGCCCGGCCGAATTCCGCGCCTTCTTCGCGTATCACGATGCCCTGATGCTCAAGGAAAGCGGCAGTCTGACCAAGGCAGACCGTGAAATGATCGTCACCACCACGTCGGCACGCAACCATTGCCTGTATTGCGTGGTGGCGCATGGCGCCTTGCTGCGTATCTATGCCAAGAACCCGCTCATCGCGGACCAGGTGGCGACCAATCATCGCAAGGCCGACATCACGCCGCGCCAACGCGCCATGCTCGATTTTGCGCTCAAGGTCTGCCTCGATTCGGAATCTGTCGACGACGATGATTACAAGGCGCTGCATGTCCATGGCTTCGACGATGAAGACATTTGGGACATCGCTGCCATCACGGCTTTCTTCGGCCTCTCCAACCGCATGGCCAACGTGATCTCGATGCGGCCCAACGACGAGTTCTACCTGATGGGCCGCGTGCCGCGCAATAAATGACGACGGCTCGCCGCCTCATCATCTCGCCGAACTGGATCGGCGACGCCGTCATGGCCCACCCGCTGGTGCAATTGCTGCATCGGGAGGAGCCAGGCAGCCCCATCGACGTGCTGGCACCTTCCTGGGTGTCGCCGGTGTGGCGCGCCATGCGCGAGATCGACACCGTGATCGAGGCACCGTTCAAGCATGGCTCGCTGCAACTCGGCGAGCGCTGGAAGTTGGCGCGCCGGTTGAAGCGGCGCGGCTACGGCGCGGCCTACGTTTTACCCAATACACTGAAGTTCGCATTGATCCCCTGGCTGGCCGGCATTCCCACCCGCGTCGGCTATAAGGGCGAGAGTCGCTACGGGTTGATCAATCGCATGCACCACGATGACGGTTCCGTGCCGCGCCCCATGGTGTCGTTTTATGCGGCCTTGGCCAAAGCGCCGGCACAGGAATTCGCCCATCCCGATCAATTGCCGCGCCCCAGGCTTCATGTCGCCGATGGAGTGCGTGACAAGGCCTTGACGGAACTGGGTGTGCAATTCGGCAAACCGATGATCGCTTTTGCACCCGGTGCCGAGTTCGGTTCCGCCAAGCGCTGGCCCACGACACATTTTTCCCGGCTCGCCCATATCGTGCGCGATGCCTATCCAGAATCGGAAGTCGTGTTGCTCGGCTCAGCCAAGGATCACGACGTGTGCGAAGAAATCGCCGCACAGGCGGGCACGGTGAAGAACCTGGCCGGCGTAACCACGCTGGAACAGGCCTTGGCCGTGCTTGCAGCAGCCGACGCGGTGGTCAGCAACGATTCCGGCTTGCTGCATATCGCTTCGGCCTTGAACCGGCCCGTGATCGGGCTTTATGGCCCGACCGACCCGAGCCATGCGCCGCCGTTTTCCGACGTGGCCAAGGCGCTGTCGCTGCATCTGTCGTGCTCGCCATGCAAGCAGCGTGAATGCCCGCTGGGGCACCAGAATTGCATGAAGCATCTGGAGGCGCAGATGGTGTGGGAGCCCTTGCGGGGAATGCTGCAACCTGGATAGATTGTGCGGGGCATGCAGGTTACAACGCTGCCGCTCGTTCGTGTCAGAATCCTGCCGACGTGGTTTTTCGGCCTGCAGGAACAGCGAAGCCACGTACCCGGCCCTTCCGGGAAAACTTCATGGCCAACCTTCCACGCCGTGAAGCCGCTGCCGCCAAGGCGCCGGATTTGCACCGCGTTTATCGATAGGCATGCAATGTTTACGACATGTTTACCATTGATTGGCTACGATGGGAGCGCATCACAAACAAATCAGGGACACTATCGTAATGTTTCATTTCCATCCAGCCAGAAAGCCAACCATGAAAAAGATCGCTGCATTACTTTCGCTTTTCGCCTTATCTGCCGGGGCACACGCCGCGACGCCTTCCGAGGAGTCGGTCAACAGATTGTTGGACGACATGCACATCGAAAAGGTGCTTGATGCCGTCAGGCCTCAACTGGATAACCTGTTGAAGCAGTCGGAGCAACAAGCCCTGGCCCAGAACGCGAAAGCGCCGAGCGCCGCCGAGCAAAAGATCCTCGACAAGTTCCACGCCAAGGTTGTCAGCATCATCAACGCCAATCTTACTATGGACATATTCCGGCCCGTCTATGTGCGTGTTTACAAGCAGAGCTTCAGCCAAGAAGAAATCGACGGCTTGATTACCTTCCTGGAAAGCCCGGCCGGCAAGGCCTACACCGAAAAACTGCCCGTGGCGATGCAATCGGTGATGGCGGAAATGCCGGCCATGATGGCGCCAATGACCCACGACATACAAATCGCGGCGAAAGAAATGAACGACGAAATCGCCGCATTGCATAAGCAAAACACGAAGTAATATTGCACGGGATTGTCAGGCTTGCGGCGCCAGATAGCGCCGCTCCCACGTGCTGATCTCGCTCTGGAAGTGGTCGTATTCGAGCTTCTTCACCGCGCAATACGCCGTCACGAAACCATCGCCCATCAGTCTGCGTGCGTCCGCACTGGATACCATGCGTTCCCAGGCGTCGAACATGGTCGGCGCCAGTTGATGCTCGAGGTCGTAGGCATTGTCGAGAACGGCGGCGCCGGGCTGGCGCTGCTCTTGGATGCCGGCCAGGCCGGCCGCCAGCGATGCGGCAATGGCCAGGTAGGGGTTGGCGTCGGCTCCGGCGATGCGGTTTTCCACGCGCCGCGCCGCTGGGCCCGAGAGCGGTATGCGCAAACCCGTGGTGCGGTTGTCCACACCCCATTGCAGGTTGATCGGCGCCTGGCTGCCGGGCACGAAGCGGCGGTAGGAATTCACGGTAGGGGCGAACACGAGCATCAAGTCGGGCAGGTAATGCTGCAAGCCGCCGATGTAGTGCAGCAGCTTCGCGCTGTCGCCGCCGTCGGGATTGGCGAAGATGTTGGCGCCAATACCGTCGACGACGCTCTGATGCAAATGCATCGAGCTGCCCGGTTGCCCTGCGATCGGTTTGGCCATGAACACCGCATTCAAGCCATGCTTGATCGCGACTTCCTTGGCCGCGTACTTGAACAGAAACGCCTGGTCGGCGACGGCCAGCGCATCGCCATGCAAGAGATTGATCTCGAACTGCGTCACGCCGACTTCGTGCAGCCAGGTATCGCTCCTGATGCCGAGTGCATCGATAGCGGCATGGAATTCGTCCCAGAACGGCGCCAATTCATTGAGCATGTTCAAACTGTAGGCCGATTGTCCGCATTCGGCGCGGCCGTTGCGCGCAGGCGGTGCCGCGAGAGGCAGATCGGGATTGGTGTTGGGCGCCGTCAGATAAAACTCGATCTCGGGCGCCACCACAGGCGTCAGCCCCGCCGCGGCATAGCGCTCCAGCACGCTTTTGAGCACCGAGCGCGGCGCGAAGGCGCAGGGTTCGCCATTCATTTCGATGCAATCGTGGATCGCCATGGCGCGCGGCACGCTGCTCCAGGGAACGTCGACC
>DASVYZ010000006.1:0-1656 GCA_036391935.1 Burkholderiaceae bacterium
CAAGACCAGCTGCTGCTGCCGCTGGCGCGCCTCTTGAGCGGCTTGCCCTACAACCGGCCCGTTGCCGTGGCGGTCAAGGCGGAAGGCGCGGCGCTGGCGCTCGACTGCACGCCCGGTACCGCCGCACCGCGCCCGGCCGCGCCGGTCGAAGCCGACTACGCAGCCGAATTGCGCCGCCAACTGCAAAAGATCGTCGCCGGCCCGGTCTGGACCGATCTGGTCAACAAGCGCTACATGCTCCAGCTGCAGCGCGAGCGCATGGCCAAGGACGAGTCGCGTTTCTGGACCCTGCACGGCGAACGATACAATGCCCTGAAAGCGGTACTGCACGACGGCGAGCGCTTGCTGGCCGACATCCTGCAAGGCGAAGGCCGGCTGCTCGCGGCGCAGATGATGCAGGACGTGGCGCCCGGCCGGGAGTTCGATTGCGCAGCATGGGAACAACGTTACCTCGAATTCAAGGCACGCACGCTGGGCTTGAGCCGGCCCGACGCCAATCTGTGCACGATCGGCATCTACGGCCCGGCCGACGTGGCCGGGACGCTGCGCGACCTCTACCTCACGATTGCCGGCCTGGGCGGCTTTGCCGCGCAGGCGCAAACGGTGGGCATCGACCTCGACACCTATGCCAAACAGGAGTGGCCCGCGCCGCAGGGCAGCCAGCCGCTCGACCTGCCGCTTGCCGGCTTCGAGATCGAATGCAAGGGCCCCGGCGCGTTTTACCTGTTCACCGGCGAGCGCGGCATGTGGCGCGCCAGCGACGACGACAAGCGCCACGTCGACCTGTACGTCTTCGTCAGCGGCAAACCCCTGAAGGAGCACGCCACGCCGGCCAACGTGCACCGGCGCAGCTTTTACGAAGGCTTGCAGCCGGTACGCAACATCAAGCGCGACAGCATGGCCGACGCCAAGGGCGAATGGCGCTGCGGCTATCCCCAGGCCGAAGCCCTGTTCGAACGCATGAAGGAACGCTGGAGCCGCCTGGCCGACCGCATTCTCACCGGGGAGGACGGCGCATGAACGTGCGCGGCAAACAAGTCCCGGTGCTGGTTGCCTACCGCAAGGACAGCGGCTATACGCTCTCGCTCGTATTCATGCCCGAAGTGCGCGCCACGCACGAAACCTTCGAGAAGGCTGTGCAAAAGCTGCGGCAGGCCGTGCGCCACGAGCTGGAAAACACCGACACCGGGCGCACCCGCCTCGATCGCGTGCTATGGGCCGCCTTCTCGGCCGACTTCCGCATGGATTTCCAGCACATCGCTTTCGAAAGCGGCCCATTGCGCATCGACGGCCTGCTGGCCGTGATCCATTTCGACGTGGCAGGCGAGCGCTACGCGTGCCTGCCCATGCTCGATGCGCTGGTCGTCGCCATGGGCGGGCTCGACGCCGCCGCGCGCGCCGAACGCATCGCCGCCCGCGCGCAGGCTTATCTGCGCGAACGTCGCAAGAAGCAGGGTGAAGCGTTCGAAGCGGCGCATTACCTGGCGCAGCGCAGCGATTCCTGCATGCCCTTCGATTTTTCCATCCACGTCGAAGGGCCGACGTTTCCTTTCGAAGGCGGCGAAGACTGGTTCGCCGAATTGCGCGGCACGCAGGATTTCAAGGGCCGCGTCGAATTGCCGCGCGTGGCGCAGGAATTGAATGACCGCTATCCCG
>DASVYZ010000007.1:0-2827 GCA_036391935.1 Burkholderiaceae bacterium
CAGCAAGGCGCTTTGCCAGGCCGGCATGGCGGCATAGAGGCTGGGGCCGCCGCTGGAATATTGCCAGGCGATTTCGCTTGCTGGGGATGTCCACGGTACGGCTGTGATGCGCGTGCCGCCTACCGAGGTTACGAAGGGCGAGGCGGCCGGGTATTGTGCTGTCGCGCTGTAGCCGGTGTCGCCACTGCTGGCAAAAAATACCGGTCCGCCTTGTGCCTGATATCCCGCCAGCAAGCGATCCTGCGCCTGCTGGGTCGAAGTGTCGGCCTGGCCGCCTATGCTCATTGAGACCACGGTCGCCCCGGGGATATTGGTTGCCGCATAAGTCATGGCGGCGTTGAGATCGGCAAACGAGTAGCTCGCTGCCGTCACCAGCACGATGTTGGCCTTGGGGGCGATGCCGTGCGCAACCTGCGTATCGAGTTCGACTTCGCGTCCCGCATCGCCGCCGGCCGCGGATGTGGCGCCATTGGACAGGTCGATGTGCTTGAAGCAGGGATTGCTCGCATTGCACAGCGGCAGACCATAGTAGCTGCTGAAGGTATTCAAATCGTCGGCCACGTCGCCCGAACCGGGCGGGTCGATGATGACGATGGTTTGTCCCGTGCCGTCGAGGCCGGAAGGGATGTTGTAATGTGCGCGCAAGTCGGCCGGCGCGAGCGAGCCGTTGACGCCATGCCCGCCTATGCCGAACAGATCCACCGTGTTGTTGATCGTCTTGCCCTGGCCGGCGCCCGATCCGGCCGTCACCGTGCCGGTGATGATGCCGGCCTGGATGCTGGCCACCGCAGCCGGATTCAACGTCAGGAGATAGTGCGCCACCGAACCATCGGCCTGACCATAGTTGTAGGGCGCACCGTTTTTTTCGAACAGGCCGAGATAGACGTTGCCGCCCAATTCGAAATAGACCCGGTAAGCCTGCACCGGGCTTTCGGTAAGCGGCAGCGGCGCATTGGCCACCCACATGCGCACACCTTGCACGGTGCTGATCGTGCCATCCTCGGCAAAATCGGTCTCGTAGGGATAGTAGGGAGAACTGCCGAGCAGGCTGACAGGGAAAAAATTATCCAGCGTGGCATTGGCCGCGCACGGCGTGGGCGTGGTGCCCGCGGTGTAAGTCGTCGATTTGGTGTTGTTGCAATCGTTGACGATGACCGTGTCGCTGGCGCGGTAGCCCTGCTTGACGATATAGGCGGAACCCGTTTGCCACTGGGCGTTGGCCGAAAAATTGTTGGCATTGATCCAGGTGCCGATGGGCACCGCGGCCTGCAATTGCTCGGGTGAATTGTCCATCAAGCCGCTCAGGCCGACCATGGCGTAATTGCTGAACACCGAAGACGTCAATGCGGTCTGCCCGTCCGCCGCCAGATAGTCGACATGGATCGCATTGTTGACGTAAGTGATGCGGCGCTGTGCCGCAGCGGCCAGCAGCATGATCTGGCCGTTTTGCAGCACGCGCGTCGGGCCTGGCGCGGAAAACGTCAAGCCGGCGTCGAGCGAAGTGAATACCGGCGTTTCGATCTGCGGTCCGTTGATCGGCGAAGCGGGCAGCACGCCGGTCGAATTGGAATAGATGTAATTGGTGCCCGATAGCAGTGTGCCGCCGCCGAAGGGGAAATTGAATACCAGCGTGGCTTCGCCGCCATGCAATGCCGTGCTTTCGAAGATCGCCTCGTTGGTGAAGTTGGCGATGGTGGCGGCTATCGTGCCCTGGTAGTTCGAAACATCGCTCGTGCCGGTTACCGCGGCCAACATGGTGCGCGCGGCGCTCGCGGCGGCCGGGCCGGCGTAGATGGAAGCCGATACGGTTGCGGTGAAGCCTTGCGCCACTGCGACACGGTTGGCGACCAGGGCCGCGTCGATCTGCCCTTGTGCAGACGTATTGGTTTCCGCCCCAGCCATGATGGCCAGCGCCGCATCGGCCTGAGTCAGGCTGCCGCTGTCGATGGCATTGGTCCAGAATGTCAGTCCGGCAGCGGCAGGCGCGCGTCCCAGCACGTTCTGGAAGATGGCGCTGACGAAACCGCTCGTGCTCCCGCTGCCATAAAGCGCCTGTGATTCGGCGCTGGTGCCGAAGCTGTCGATCAGGTTTTTTATCGCGCTATTGCCGCCGTAGGCTTGCGCAAGGCCCGCTATGTCGGTCGGCGCATTGTCGGCTTGCAGTGCTGCGGAAAAGTTGTTCAGCCCATTGGGGTCGGCAGGGCGGCCGAAATAGGCGATGTAGAGCTGTTGGACTTCGGTTTCGTATGCGGCCGCGGTGGACGAAGAGGCCTTGAGCCGCGCTGCCGCGGATTTGCTGTTGGCGCTGATGCCGTTTTCAGAATTATCCGAACCGCCGCAACCCGCGAGCAGGGTGAACAGTGCGGCGCAGGTAAAGACTCTCTTCAAAGCGACTCCCATGCGGCAAAAAAACGGGCAGGCGTATGCCGGACCCGGCGATGGCTTAGAATTTTTCCTCTGCTCCGAGATAGCGCCACTGCCCCTCAGGCAAATTCCCCAGCATGATCCGTCCAATCCGTATCCGCTTCAAACCAACCACCTTCAAACCAACAGCCTCGCACATGCGCCGGATCTGCCGTTTCTTTCCTTCGCGCAGCACGAAGCGCAACTGGTCCGCATTCTGCCACTGGACTTTGGCCGGCAGCAGCGCCTTGCCATCGAGCGACAAGCCATGATTGAGCCGTCTCAAATCGCTCTCGGGCAGGCTGCCGGGGCGCGTGTATTTCACGCGCACGAGGTACTCCTTTTCGATATTGGAATCCTCGCCGATCAATTGCTTGGCCACACGGCCATCCTGGGTAAGGATCAGCAAGCCCACGGAATCGAT
>DASVYZ010000008.1:0-7875 GCA_036391935.1 Burkholderiaceae bacterium
CGACTCCGACTCCGACTCCGACTCCGACTCCGACTCCGACTCCGACTCCGACTCCGACGCCGACTCCGACTCCGTCCTACACCGTCGGCGGCACCTTGACAGGCCTTGCCACTGGTCAGCAAGTGACATTGCTGGATAATGGGAAGGACGTGCTTACCCTGACGGCTAACGGAACGTTTCAATTCGCCACGCGCGTCTCCTACAATTCGGCTTTCAACGTGACCGTGAGTGCGCAGCCTAGCGGTCAGACTTGTTCGGTCAGCAATGGGACAAGTGCCGCAATTACCGGAAATGTGGGCAACGTTGGCGTGGCCTGCTCCAACACGGCGGGCACCGGGTCGGCAGCGACACTTGCCAAACGATTGGGCTTGCCAAACAGGTTCCTGATTGGCGTGGGATCAGGGGGATCCGATACGACACTGATCCAATCCCAAGGATTGAAACCGGATTTTTATGAGCGGTATCTGGTAGGCATAGACACGCAGGGCGGATGGACGACATGGAATTCGCCATCAGGCGCCTACGCCACCTATGTCATGGCGCAAGCGGATTCCGTGGGTGCCATGCCGATGTTCACGTTGTTCCAGTTTTCTGCCGACAACCTGACCGATCTCACGTCCCTGAATTCGTCGGCGTACATGCAGGCCTACTGGTCCGACACGATCACTCTTTTTAACGCCATTAGCCAGTATGGCAAACCGGCGCTCATCAACGTCGAACCCGATTTCTGGGGTTTCGCACAAGCTGTCACCAACAGCAACTATGGCGGCGATCCCACCAAGGTGCCGGCGGTGCTCTCAACCGATGCCGCCTGCTCCAATCTTCCGCCCAACCTGACCAGTTTCGGGCCATGCCTGTTGAACCTTGCGCGCAAGTACGCACCGAAGGCAGCGATAGGATTTCCGCCATCGAGTTGGGGTGGCACCTCGCTTGCGAGCGTGATTGACTTCATGAATCAAAACGGCGCAGCCAAGGGCGATTTTATCGTGATGCAAACGACGGACCGCGATGCCGGTTGCCGCGAGCAGGCTGCTCTTACGCCAGCGACGGCCCAAGCCGATTGCGTTGGCGGTCAAGGCCCCTGGTATTGGGACGAAACCAACCAGACTCATCCGAATTTTCAAGACAACTTCAGTATGGCCCTTTCGTACCACAATGGGATTGGCGGACTGCCCATCGTGTGGTGGCAGACCCCGTTTGGTGTGCCGTCTTCGACTCCCGGCGGAACCGCCGGCCACTATCGAGACAATCGCGTCGACTATTTCTTGAAGCATCCGTCCGAGCTGGTGGCGGTTGGTGGCCTGGGTGCGGTGTTCGGCGCAGGGGCGGAGAATCAAACGACGCCGGCGACCGACGGCGGGCAGTATCAAACCTTGTCAATACAGTATTTGGCTAACCCTGCTGCCCTTCCGTGAGCAGCCAACGATGATGCCAGTCCGTGCCGTCGAGAGGGTGGACGGCATTCAGGTCGGCCAGACAAACGGCATTCTCTTCTCGCTTGGCGACTTGGGGTAGACGCGCGGCAACACGCTCGGAAGATTCCGGTACGCCAGCGACCATCTCTTCAACGGCAAGCTGGAAGATATTCGCTTCTACGATGGCGCGTTGACGCCGGTTGACCTGACCAATGCCGACAGCGGTCAAGGCACCAATTGGAGCGTCGCCGCCAAGGGAGGGCGTCGAGGAAACGGTGCCGCAGACCATCGCCTCGCCCAGCCCCGGCTCGCCCTTGATCGCCGCGATTGCCAACGTATGCGGGTTTGTTTTCAACTCGCTGACCGCGCCGCCCTCGTCGATGATTTCCACGCTGAGCGGTGTCGGCGTCGCCGGAGCCTGTACCTTCGGCAGCAGTATCGATTGGGCCAGGGGCAAACCCTCGACCATGGTCCTGGTTGGCAGCAACCCTTATGCCAGCACTGTCCCCGTCGGCGTCATCTCAACCAACGGCGGCAGCTCCTGGACGGGGTTCCCCAGCCTGCCGGCCGGCATGAAGAAATCTGTCGGTTTCGGCAAAGCCGCCGGCGGCGCCAGCTATCCTGCCATCCACGCAGGAGGGAAATTCTCCGACGGAACGACAGGCGTGATGCGGTCCACCGATGGCGGCACGACCTGGGTGAAGATCAACGACGGCAACCATCAGTGGGGCGGCATCAGTCAGGTCGTCGGCGACATGCGTACGTTCGGCACCGTCTATCTTAATGTCGGTGGCGGCATGGGACGAGGCATCATCTACGGCACCTCGCCGAACTGAAAAAGTCGTTCTCGGTCTGCCGATGGACCATCAACACCATTTCTCCCCGCAGAAAGCCGGGAGAAATGGCTACAGGGTATGGACGCTTTGAGGGGCGCGAGAGGTGCCTGGAAGAGACATGAAACGGCTACCGCTCGTCGCCAATTTTGTCTTGTTCATTGCGTTATGCATGTCGGCCGTGTACTGGGCGCTGCAGCCGTTCAAACCGCAGGCGCAGCCGGTCGCGCCCCCCTGGCGGCACCTGCCGTCACATGCGTCGGGGACGCCGCCGGGCTCTTCGGCGGTCGGCGCGGCGGTGAAGCTGTCGGCAGCACTTACGTGCTTCTTACCGAAAGCGGCGCGATCAAGCGCATCGGCTTACCTGAAAGCGTGGATACCGATCTGAAGCGTGACAATCTTGCCTCGACCACGCCGTCCGGCGTGCCTAAATCGGGTCCGACCATGAATGTCGGTAACGGTCAGATGCCGGGCCAGCAGCCGGTCATGCGCAGGTCAAGTGGCATCGGTCCGGCGGCATTCGCGGCATTGCCAACCCCCATGCCATCTCCAGATCACGGATTAGTTGATTCAAGCAAGGGGCCGATGCAAAATCCGCTGATCGCGAAATCAGCCGACCAACCGATCGATGGGGACAAGCGGCAATGACTGCCCGGCGCGCACCCGGTGGGTCGGTAATACACGGGACACGTCGAGACTCTTGCGCGTGGTCAATGCGAAATAGTCACGCACAAGTCCCGCAAGGAAAAACGGCCTATGAGTGGTCAGACTCATAAGCCGTTGTATCGCAAAGGTATTCTGGTCGGAGTACAAGGATTCGAACCTTGGACCCCCTGCTCCCAAAGCAGGTGCGCTACCGGGCTGCGCTACACTCCGAAGACAAACATTATAGCCGATTACGGACCGATCGATCCGATTTCAGCCCAATTTCGATACAGGAAGGGAATCAGGACGCCGTAACCGGTCCTTGTTCGCCTTTCAACATGTAACCGACACTGCGCACCGTCTTGATCGCATTCCCGGCGCTGCCCAACGACTTGCGCAGGCGCATGATGTGCACGTCAACCGTGCGCTCTTCGAAAAAGGCATGGTCGCCCCAGACCTTGTCGAGCAATTGGGCGCGCGAGAATACGCGCTCCGGGTGCTGGATCAGGAAGCGCAAGAGCTTGAATTCGGCCGGGCCGAGTTCGATCGGGTTGCCCTGCACCAGCACCATGTGGCGCTCGTCGTCCACCGTGATGGCTCCCACGGTCTGCGGCTGCGCCACATCCTGCTGCACATGGCGGCGCAGCACGGCATTGATGCGTGCGACCAGTTCGCGCGGCGAAAACGGCTTGGTGACGTAGTCGTCGGCGCCGGCGTTCAAGCCCTTGACCTTGTCTTCGTCGAGGCCCTTGGCGGTCAGCATGATGACGGGCAGCGTGGCCGTGCCGGGTTCGTTGCGCCAGTCGTTCAACAATCCGATACCGGATTGGTCGGGCAGCATCCAGTCGAGCAGGACCAAGCGCGGCAAGGCTTGCGCCGCGAACCGGCGCGCCTGCATGGCGTTGCTTGCAATTTCGACGGTATAGCCTTCGGCGATCAGCGTGTAGCGCAGCAGTTCGGCAATGCCGGGCTCGTCTTCGACTACCAGAATGGTATTGCCGGCTTTCATGTACGCAAGGTATCGGCGATGCGATGCGCCATGGCATCGGCCCGGCTCGCCTCTTCGGCTTCCACCATGACGCGGATCAACGGTTCGGTGCCCGAGGCGCGGATCAGCACGCGGCCGTTGTCGCCCAACTCCGATTCCGCTGCGGCCTTTTCCTTCATCAGCGCGGCGTTGGATTGCCAGTCGTAGCCCTTGGCCACCTTGACGTTGACCAGGGTCTGCGGGAACAACTGCATGCCGGCCAGGCATTCAGGCAGGGTCTTGCCGCTGCGCTTCAAGGCCGAGAGCACTTGCAAAGCCGAGACGATGCCGTCGCCGGTAGTGTGCTTGTCGAGGAACAGCAGATGGCCCGAGCCTTCGCCGCCCAATTGCCAGCCGCGCTCCTGCAGCACCTCGAGCACATAGCGGTCGCCAACCTTGGCGCGCGCAAAACCCACACCCATGCGCTTGAAAGCGACCTCGAGCGCCATATTGGTCATCAAGGTGCCGACCGCGCCTGGTACGGGACCGATGGTGAGGCGATCCTTGACCATCACGTAAAGCAATTCGTCGCCGTTGTAGATGCGGCCGGCGGCGTCCACCATGAGCAAGCGGTCCGCATCGCCATCGAGCGCGATGCCGAGATCGGCATGCTGAGCCTTGACCGCTTCGGCCAGGGCTTCGGGTGCGGTGGCGCCGAAGCCGTCGTTGATGTTCAAGCCGTTGGGTTGCGTGCCGATGGACACGACTTCGGCGCCGAGCTCATGAAATACGTCCGGTGCGATGTGGTAAGCCGCGCCGTGTGCGCAATCGACCACGATCTTCAAGCCGCGCAAGTCGAGCTCGTTGGGGAAGGTGCTCTTGCAGAATTCGATGTAACGGCCGCGCGCATCGTCGAGCCGCCGGGCCTTGCCGAGCTTTTCCGAGGCGACGCAGACGATGGGATCGTCCAGCAGCGCTTCGATGGCCGCCTCGACTGCATCGGGCAGCTTGCTGCCGTCCTCGGAGAAAAACTTGATGCCGTTGTCCTGGTAAGGATTATGCGAAGCCGAAATCACCACCCCGGCCGACAGGCGCAATGCACGCGTGAGGTAGGCGATGGCGGGAGTGGGCATCGGCCCCGCCAGCATCACATCCACGCCGGCCGCGGAAAAGCCCGCTTCCAGGCTGGCTTCGAGCATGTAGCCCGAGATGCGGGTATCTTTGCCGATCAAGACTGTGGGCTTGCTCGCACTTCCCGATCTTGATTTGACCAGCACCCGCCCGGCTGCATAGCCCAGGCGCATGACGAAGTCGGGAGTAATGGGGGCAACGCCTACGCGGCCGCGCACGCCGTCCGTGCCGAAATATTTACGTGTCATGTTGTTTTGCTGTTGCTGTTCAATTCATCGTTCTGCGCCGCCTGCCATACCGCGAAAGCATCGACGGTCTCGGCCACGTCGTGCACGCGCGCGATCTTCACGCCCTGCGCCGCCGCCGCCAGCGCTGCAGCGAGACTGCCGGCCAGCCTGTCGTCGAGTTGCCTGCCCGTGATGCCGCCTATCATGGACTTGCGCGACATGCCCACCAGCAGCGGCAAACCCAGTTCCTTCTGCATCCGGCCCATATTGCGCAAGAGCGCGACATTGTGGTCGAGCGTCTTGCCGAAGCCGAAACCAGGATCGGCGCACATCCGCTGGCGCGCCACGCCGGCCGCTTCGAGCGCCTGCACGCGTTCGCGTAAAAAGGCGCCAACCTCGCCTACTACATCCTCGTACCGGGGATCGCGCTGCATGTTCTGCGGTTCGCCCTGCATGTGCATGATACACAGTCCGCAATCCGATTCGGCCACAGCCTCGACCGCACCCGGTGCGCGAAAGCCGTTGATGTCGTTGATCATGTCCACATCGGCGGCAATCGCCTCGCGCATCACTTCGGGCTTGTAGGTATCGATCGACAAGGGTTTGCCGCAATCGCGCAGGGCATAGAGCACGGGCATCACGCGGCGCAATTCCTCTTCCAAGGGAAGCGCCTGCACGCCGGGCCGGCTCGATTCGCCGCCGATATCGATGATATCGACCCCGTCGGCAATCATTTGTTCCGCATGGGAAACGGCGGCTTCAAGGGCCTGGAACCGCCCGCCATCGGAGAATGAATCCGGTGTGACGTTCAAGATGCCCATGACCAGCGGACGACCACCCGAGAGTGAAAGGCGGTAACGGCCGCATTGCAAAGTCTTCATTGTTCTTATACGTGCTTGGCAATCATTCAGTAAGCAAAAGGGGCGGGAATCACTCCCCACCCCTCCATTGCTGCATCCACGATCCCTTAAACGGTAGCCGGCGCGCCAGGCTTCATGTCATTGGGCGGTGTGCCGGGCAAGGTGCGCTTGGTCAGGCGCGTATCCTTGGGCGGACGCGGCTCCTTGCCGGCCATGATGTCGTTGACCTGGTCGGCGTCGATGGTTTCCCATTCAAGCAGGGCCCGTGTCATGGCTTCGACCTTGTCGCGGTTTTCGGTCAAGAGCTTGCGGGCCAGCGCATATTGCTCGTCGAGGATGCTGCGGATTTCAGCATCGACGCGCTGCTGCGTCGCTTCGGCGATAGGCTTGTGCCAGTTGTTGTCTTGCTCGGTCTCGACGTAGACCATGGTGCCCAGCGCATCGGACATGCCGAAGCGCATGACCATCGAGCGCGCGATCTTGGTGGCGCGCGCGAAATCGTTCGAGGCGCCGGTGGACATCTGGCCGACGAAGATTTCTTCGGCGATGCGGCCGCCGAAGAGGATGGAAATCTCTTCCAGCATCTTATCCTTGTAGCCCGAGATATTGTCGTGCTCGGGCAATTGCCAGGTCAGGCCCAGAGCCCAGCCGCGCGGCATGATGGTGACTTTGTGCACCGGATCGGCCTTGGGCAGCAGCTTGGCGACGACCGCGTGGCCCGACTCGTGATACGCCGTGTTGCGGCGCTCTTCTTCGCGCATGACCATGGACTTGCGTTCCGGGCCCATGTAAATCTTGTCCTTGGCGTCCTCGAAGTCTTGCATCTCGACCGTGCGCTTGTTGCGGCGGGCGGCGAACAAGGCGGCTTCATTGACCAGGTTGGCCAGGTCGGCGCCGGAAAAGCCCGGCGTGCCGCGTGCCAGAACGCTGGCTTCGACGTCGGTCGAGATCGGCACCTTGCGCATGTGGACGTTCAGGATCTGTTCACGGCCGCGGATGTCGGGCAGGCCGACCGAGACTTGGCGGTCGAAGCGGCCCGGACGCATCAACGCCTTGTCGAGCACGTCGGCGCGGTTGGTCGCGGCGACCACGATCACGCCCGAGTTGGGTTCGAAGCCATCCATCTCGACCAGCAATTGGTTCAGGGTTTGTTCGCGTTCGTCGTTGCCGCCGCCCACGCCGGCGCCGCGATGGCGGCCGACCGCGTCGATTTCATCAATGAAGACGATGCAGGGCGAATGCTTCTTGGCATTCTCGAACATGTCGCGCACGCGCGAAGCACCGACACCGACGAACATTTCCACGAAGTCGGAACCGGAAATGGTGAAAAACGGCACCTTGGCTTCGCCGGCGATGGCGCGCGCCAACAGCGTCTTGCCCGTGCCAGGCGGGCCGACCATCAGCACGCCGCGCGGGATACGGCCGCCGAGCTTCTGGAACTTGGTCGGGTCGCGCAGGAAATCGACCAGTTCGGCGACTTCTTCCTTGGCTTCGTCGCAGCCGGCGACGTCGGCGAACGTTACCGCATTATTGGTTTCATCGAGCATGCGCGCCTTCGATTTGCCGAAGGAGAACGCGCCCCCCTTGCCGCCGCCCTGCATCTGGCGCATGAAGAAGACCCAGACGCCGATCAACAGCAGCATCGGGAACCAGGAGATGAAGATTTCGGACAACATGCTGCGCTCTTCCGGCGCCTTGTTATCGAACTTGACGCCGGAATCGACCAATTGGCCGATCAAGCCGCGGTCCAGGATGGTCAGGTTGGTCTTGACCTTCTTGCCGTCCTGCGTGGTCACG
>DASVYZ010000009.1:0-6056 GCA_036391935.1 Burkholderiaceae bacterium
TGCCCTTGGCGCGCGTGAAATCGCCGCTTTGCGAACGGATGATCTTGAGCTTGGGATTGGCAGCAATGACTTCTTCGAACCCCTTCTTGCGGTCGATGGCAGGAGCGGAACCCACGGTGCCCTGCAGTTCGACGATATTCAATGTGCGGTCCGGCGTCTTCTTGGCGCGCTCGAGCAGCCAGCGCCCGGCCCGACGCCCTTCTTCAACGAAGTCCGAGCCGAGGAAGGTGGCGTAGAGCGAGGGATCGCTGACGTTGACGGCGCGGTCGGTCAGAATGACCGGAATCTTCGCCGCCTTGGCTTCGCGCAGCACGGTTTCCCAGCCGGTTTCCACCACCGGCGAAAACGCAATCACGTCCACACGCTGGGCGATGAAGGAACGGATTGCCTTGACCTGATTTTCCTGCTTTTGCTGCGCGTCGGCGAACTTGAGCGTCACGCCTGCCTTCTGGGCCGCATCCTTGATCGAGACAGTGTTGGCGGTGCGCCATTCGCTTTCCGCACCAACCTGGGAAAAGCCCAGCACCAGCGGCTTGTCAGCCCAGGCCAGCTTCGGGAGGGCGAAGGCGCCGACCATCAATCCCGTACCCCATGCCGCGGCCAGCAAGCGTCTGCGCGCGTGATTCATATCCTGTCTCCAAGCGTGATTATCGTTGACCCATCGTAGCAGATGGGCATCATACCGATCCAATGACTTTTTTTCGATATGCGATATTGTTTTGTATATCAATGCAACAGTCGCAAACCATACAAGCCGCCGGCGAACGAGCCTGGGCGGGCAACGAACTTGACCGTCAACGTACCGTCGGATGCGGCAACCAGGTCTTGCGGCAGGGCATAGTCGTGCGTGGCAAACTCTTGCAGCATGCCCTGCTCCAGTTCGATGTTTTGCAGCAGCCGCCCGTTGACGTAGAGATCGAACTTGCGGCCGGCGTCGCCACGCGCGAATGTCAGGCGCAGGCTCGTGGCTTGATGTTGCTTGTCGTTTAACCGATAACTGAACCAACCGCTCGCGTGACGCCAATGCCGGCCCCGGTTGATGCCGGCATCCATACCTTCGCCCTGTAGGAAGTGGTCCGCTTCCGGCTGCTGCTCGCCGGGCGCCACCTGGTCGACAGTACGCGCATCGAGGGCCAGCCGCTCCTGCTCCTGTTGCCGCATGGTGTCGCGCTCCCGGGCATAAGCTTCCGGGGTGGCATAGGGCCAATAGAGAATGTAACGCGAATCGTGCAGGCGAAAAAACGGGATCAGTTCCAGTTCACGCCGGCTGCGGATCAAGCCTTGCGCGGTGAAGCTCAGCGGCTTGCCCGGTACCGGCATGATGCGATCGACGAAATCCTTGCTGTCGGCCACGATCATCGCCGAGTCTTCCAGCGGCACAAGGGCGCCTTGGGGAATGTGCCCCATGCGCGAGTCGTCGGCTTTGGTACGCAGGGTTTCGCCGTCGACCGGGCGCGTCCTGGCAGCAAGCACGATGGGGCCATGCAGTATGGCAAGGAAGTTGTCCATCCCGGGCATGGCTTCGGTATGCGTGGCCATCGGCAGGCGCAGATCGAGATGGTCGCCCTCGCGCCAGTCTCGCGTCACGCTGAAATAGCCGTCGCGATCGGCAGCGATCGCAAGCGGCTTGCCGTTGATCCTCGCCTGCAATGCGCCCGGCGCAACCCATGACGGATAACGCACATGCAGGCCGAAATGCCCCTGTCCGTGCACCGTGAGGCGTGTCGTCTCGCTATCGGGGAAGCGCGTGCTTTGCACGAGACGGATATTCCGGTCGCGCCAATCCAGCGTGGAAGCGATGAACAGGTTCACATAGACGCCGTCGCCGCCATGCGCATAGATGAATTCGCCATATTTGGCCTGGCTCTCCAGGCCAGAGCCGACGCAGCACCACATGCCTTGATCCACTTGCGAATAGACGCGGTAATGGTTCGGCCGCATCGGCGTGAAATAGACAAAGCCGCCTTCGCCCGGATGCTGCGACGCAAGAATATGGTTGTACAGCGCGCGCTCGTAATAGTCGCCATAGCCCGCGTCCGGCTCGCGCAGGAACAACAGCTCGGTAAGCTTGAGCATGTTGTAGGTATTGCAGGTCTCGGGGCCTTCGACCTCTTCTATCATGGGCCTGAAGTCCCCCAGCGCATCGAAGTGTTCCTTGACGCTGTTGCCGCCTATGGCCACGCTGCGTCTGTCGTGCACGGTGCGCCAGAAAAAGGCCGCGGCGGCTTCCCATTGGCGTTTGTCGTCTTGTGAAGCACTCAACTCGCCGATGCGTTCGAAACCGATCACCTTGGGGATTTGGGTGTTGGCATGCAGGCCGCTCAAGCTGTCTTCGCCGCGCAACAGCGGCGTGAGCAGGGACCGGTCGGAGAAGCGCCGCGCGAGGTCGAGATACCTGGTATCGCCCGTCATCTGCGCCACGTCGGCCAGCACTTCATTCATGCCGCCCTGCTCGGCGCGCAGCATGGCTTGCATCTGCTCATCGCTCAGGTGGCGGGTCAATGCAAGCGCCCAATCGGAGAGCGCGATCAGCATCGCGCGCGCATCGTCGTTGCCGGCCAGGCGATAGGCGTCGCGCAAGCCGGCGAAAGTCTTGTGCAGGTTATACCACGGCACCCATTTGCCGTTGACGGAAAAATTGTCCGCCTGCAGCCTGCCTGCGGCGACGTCTTGCCAGGCTTGCTTGCCGCCGGGGATGCCGCCCAGATAGCCGTCGCCGTTGCGCTCCTGGCACTTCTTCAGCTCGGCAACGAAATAATTCAGGCGCGCCAGCACGGCCTTGTCGCCTGTGGCCGCAACCATGAGCGACAAGGCCGAAAGATAATGTCCGCCCATGTGGCCGTCGAGTCCGCCGGATTCCCAGTTGCCATAGGAAGGCTTGATCTGCGGCAGGCCAGCTTCGCGGCGGAAAGGTGCAAGCAGCCGGTCCGGGTCGAGCGCCATCAGGTAGCGCCGGTCCGTGCGCTGGGCATCGAGAAAGGGCCCGGGGCCAAGGCGCACGTCTTGCAGCGGAAACAGCGTCAACGGCTCGGCCTGCGCGGCACAGGACAGTGCCAGGGCAAACGCCAGCGAGGGCGCAAGATATGACAACTTCATTGCGCCGGCAACAACCTGCTGCGATAACGCGAAAGATCGTCCTGGTCCACCGCGGGCCAAGCGTCGGCATCCCATTTCATCTCGAGTATCTTCAGCTTCTGCAGGTAATGGTCGGCAGTCTCGTAGGCGTGGAACACGAGATAATCCTTGCCGTCCATGGTATAGGCACTGTTGTGGCCAAGCGCCTTCCATTCGCTGTTGCCTTTCAACAGCAGCGTACCGCCGCCTTGCAGCATGGGCTTGCCCGACTTGTCGAGATAAGGTCCGGTCACTGCCGTGGCGCGGCCGATGCGCAACTCATAGGTGCTCTCGGCGGAACGGCAGCACAAGCCCCAGGATACGAACAGGTAGTAATACTTGCCCTTCCTGAAAATGAACGGGGCTTCGATCTCCGCCGGGCCGGCAGATTCGTCGGGCGTGAAAGCCGGGCGCTCGCGTCTGGCCAGAGAGTGCCATTCCTGCGGTTCGGCCAGCCTGGTCCAGCTGTCGTCGAGCTTGACCAGCTTGATGCCATCCCAGAACGAACCGAAGTTCATCCAGGCATGGCCCGCCTCATCGGTGACGATATTAGGGTCGATCGCATTCCACAAGTCGCGCCCCGGCACCGACTGCAGCACCAAGCCCTGGTCTTGCCAAGCGTAATCGGGCGAGCGCGGATTCAAGGTCTTGGTGACGGTAACGCCGATGCCTGAAGCCAGCTTGCCGAAGCCCGAGACGGCGTAATAAAGGTAGTACCTACCATCGTGATACTGGATATCGGGCGCCCAGATGTGGCCGTTGAAGCCCGGCGCCACTGCGCGCGCCCAGGCCGGCTCGCCCGGGAATACGCGGCCTTCGGGACGCCAGTTCAGCATGTCGGTGGAACTGTAGAAGGTGATGCCCGGCCCGGTACTGAACAGGTAATAGGTATTGCCTTCCTTGATCATGGCCGGGTCATGAACGCTGACTTCCCGGGCGCTGACTTCCGACACGCCGGCCCCGGTGGCATGGCCTGGCATGGCGCAGGACAGCGCCAGCAGTATCCACGCCTTCGTCAGCCATTGCTTGATCATGTCCATCGTCTCCGTCTCCTTGCCTATTCTGCCTCAGCATCAACTTCCCGTGCGCACACCCCAGATCGACACGCCGCCGGACGACAAGACCGAGAAAGTCACCTCGAAGGTGTTGGCATTCGGGTTCCACTGCCGCGACAGCACGCCGTCGAAGGTACCGACGCCGGTCAAGGTCAACGTGACGTTGTTGCTGCCCTGGTAGGTCCAGGAGCCGCTTTGCGTGCCAGAAACCGAACCGTCGGCATTGAGCGCGATATTTTGCGAAGCCTTGATGGTGGCGGAAATGTCCTTGCCGTGATTGACGATCTTGTACGTGCCCGGCACTTCGGTCGATGCAATGCTGCTGCTCAAGCTCGTCGTGCTTTGCGACAGGGGCACGTAACGGAAGGGCGCAATCACGGGCCAGCCGTCGGCGTTGATGAACATTTCATGCACGCGGTTCTCGAAGTACTCACCCTGGTTGGGGAAGCGCGTGTGGAAGATCAGGAAGTACTGGTTGGTCGAGGCTTGATAGTAAGTCGAGCTGCCGCCCGGCGACACGTAACCGACCGCCGTGCCGCTCTCGTTGGCTGCCAAGGCGTATTGGTAGTTGCCCATCAGCTTTTCGGCATAGGGTGCGATGCTGGCATCGTCGAACAGGGGCAGGCTGGCGTTGGACATCACCTTGGCCATGTCGTTACCGGCCGCGTCGAGATAGGGACCGTCGGGATTGACCGAGCGCGACACGCGGATGTTATAGCCGCCGGCCGCATCTAGCCCGCCGAAGGCGACGAACATGTAATAGTACTTCGTGGTCGGGCTGTACATCACGCTCGAACCCTCGATGCGGCTATTGTTCCCGCCCATCAAATGCTTGCCGTAACCCTGCCCCGGGACGGGCAGGCCGGTCGATTCGTCCATTGCCAGGATGAAAATGCCGCCTGAGTAGGAACCGTAGATCATCCACAGCTTGCCGTTGTTGTCATGGAACAGGCTGGGGTCGATGGTGTTGGGTTGGACCTGCTGGTTGTAGTTGGTCACACCGTCGTCGCTCAAGCCGCTCATGCCCGATTCGAGGATGATGCCCTTGTCGACGTACGGGCCCTCGATCTTGTCCGCCACGGCCACCCCCAGCGCGGACAGCGGCCGGCTACCCTGGCAGGAATCGTAATACATGTAGAACTTGCCGTCGGCCAGCTGGATAACGCTCGGGCGCCATAAGTCGGTCACGGTAGACCAGGCGAAGGTCTTGGCCAGTTCGGTGGTGACGCCGGTGAACAGCGGATTGCTGTCGTTGACGCCATTGGCAAAGGTGGTCCAGTTCATCAAGTCGGTCGATCTGGCCGCCGCCAGGTGCGAGCCGAAGATGTAGAAGCTGCCGTTGTAAGGAACCACGGCCGGGTCGTGCACCGACGAATTGTTGAAGACGATGGCGGCTTGCGTGGAGGTTGTGCCGCCGCCGCTGCTGGTGCTGCCGGTGCTCCCGGTATTGGTGCTGCCCGTGCTGCCGCTGCCGGCGGCCGAACTGCCGGCTACGCCGCCGCCCCCGCCGCCACAGGCGTTGAGGCACAGTGCGAGCGCCAGGATGCCTGGCAACAATGCCCTTTTGCTGATGTCAGCCATATCCGCCCCCTTATTCCACGGCCACCACGGCGACGGCCTTGGCCGGAATGCTGAGCGTGAGCTTGCCGTCGGCGGCATCGGCGGCGATCGGTTCTGGCTTGACGTCCTGCGGATGCTCGAAGGTGTTGTGCGCATCCATCGCACCGGCCGTCAAGATCGTCCCGGCCACATGCTTCGCATCGGCGATGGCGATGTGCGCCGCCTCGTGCGGATTGGTGTTCACCAGCGAAAGGTAAATCCTGCCGTCCGTGCCGCGAGCGGCGGAGGCGCTGATCTGGGCGATGCCGGTGCTGCCAAAACGGTATT
>DASVYZ010000010.1:0-1803 GCA_036391935.1 Burkholderiaceae bacterium
GCATTGGGCGCGTCGCCCATGACATTGACGACGTGCTCGTTCATCATCAGCAAGTCGCCGTAGATCAATTGGCCCAGGTGGAAATTCGGGTAAGCCGCGACCAGGGCCTCGGCCTTCTCCTGCGCCACGCGCAAATGGTCCGAACCGAGCGCCTTGTAGACGTCGATCAGCATCAATTCGGGATCGGACTTGGCGCCGTGCGACGAGCCTGCCGCCACGGCGCTGCCGGCGGGAACGGACAAACCCAACAAGGAAGCCGACAGCAGCGCCGTCAACAACCCCGAGGCACTACGAAAGCCATGAAAGCGCGCCCGCCCCTTGTGCTTCTCTTGCTTTCCCTGCGGGCGGGGGGTGAATACCTTGAACAACATCAGCTACCTGCATGCTCCTGCTTGATCAGCCACTTGCCGCCCTGCCTGGTCAACGTCAGTACCTTGCGGCTATCCGCCTTGAGGCGGTCGGACGTGTAAATCTGGCGGAATTTCACCGTGGCGGTGTTACCGTTGATCGATACCACCGGCGATTCGACCTTCACCTCGATGCGGCTCTTGCCTTCGATGCGCTGGCGCCGCTCTTCGGCCCAATCCTTGCGCGATTCGCCCTTGGGCGTTTCGAAATCGTTGCCGTAGGCAGCCAGGTAAGACTTCACATCCTGCTCGCTCCAGGCCTTGGCCCAGCCATGCACAGCCGTCAAAACTTCCTCCACATCGGCATCCTGGGCCGGCTTGGCCGCGACCTTCGGTTCAGGCTTGACCTCCGGCTTGGCCGCAGCAGGAGCCGGGGCCGGCGTTGCCGCCACGGCCGGCTTGCTTGCCGCCGAAGCCGCCGGAGGAGCAGAAACCGGGGCCGGAGCCTGCGCGACAACAGGCGGCTTGGCAACCGGCGCGGGGGTAAGGGGCGCAGGCGCCGGGACTGGAGCCGGAGCCGGCGTCGGTACGGCAGCAACCTGGGCAGGCGTCGGCGCCGCAGCAGCCGCCACCGTCTGCACCTTGCCCACGCTGGTGCCGGTCAGCGAACGCAGCATGGTCAGCTTGGACTTGGCCGAGGAATTGTTCGGTTCCAGCTGCAAGGCCTTGTCGTAAGCCTGGCTGGCCAAGCGGGCATGGACATCGCCCAGGTTCTCGTAAGCCGTGGCATAGGCCGGATTGGTGCGGATGGCATTATCGAGCGCTAGGCGCGCCTTGTCATACTGTCCATTCGCGGCGAACAGCACGGCAAGGTTGTTATACGGTTCTGGCAGGTCGGGGTAATCTTCGGTCAGCTTGGTAAACACCGCGATGGCTTCGGCCGACTTGTTTTGCTCGTTGAGGATCACGCCCTTCAAAAAACGCATCTGCAAGTCGCGCGGGTGCTTGGCCAGATAGGCATCGGCCTTGGTCAGTGCCTCGGGGTATTGCCCCGCCCGCATCGCCTTGGTCACATCGGCCAGGTCGTCGGCATGCGCCGGAACGGCCGCAGCCAGCAAGGACGCCACCAAGCCGGAAGCCGCAAGCGCCCTGTGCAAGGAGGCACGCAGGGTGGAACCGGAACGGGGCTTGGAAGGCGCGATGGGCGAAGTTTTCATCAGGTATTTTTCGCAAAAAAATGTATGGTACACCGTCGCCGCTGTCTCGACGCGGCGCCAACGCTTGATTTTGCCCGAAAACCGGGCCGGGAGGGGAGATTTGGGGCCGTTCCAGCCGGGAGCGTAGGCGGGGTTGCAACAATCCAGGCGACGGCTGCATTCACTCCCCTCTCCCGCAGGCGGGAGAGGGGTTCTCAGGCCGCCAGCTGATTATCAGGACTCAAAGCATTCAGCTTCGC
>DASVYZ010000011.1:0-2369 GCA_036391935.1 Burkholderiaceae bacterium
AGTTCCCCTTCGATGGCGGCCGTCATGCTGGTGGCCATGCTGCTGGTGGCGCTGGGATTCTGGGCCTACACCTTCGTCGTGGTGTTGGCGCGTTTGCGCTGCATCATCCTCGAACGCGAACGGCACACCGAATGGGTCAAGAGGTATGTGGAGAAGTCGGCATGATCTGGAATAGCTGGTCGGAATTTTTTGCCATGGGCGGGTACGGGCTCTACGTGTGGGGCTCGGTAGCCGTCGTGGCGATTTGCATGTTCGGCGAAATGGCCGGTCTGCGCATGCGGCGCAAGGCCCTCATCGACCAGTTGCGCGTGGTACAGCGGGTTGCCGCGGGCGGGAGGGGCAGAAAATGAAGGCGCGCCACAAACGCCTGACGCTGGTGGCAGGCGGCGTCGCCGTGCTCGGTATCGCAGCCTGGCTCATCCTCTCGGCATTCCAGAAAAACCTGGTGTTCTTCTTCACGCCGACCCAGGTTCTTGCCGGCGAGGCGCCGCAAGGCCGCAGCTTCCGCATTGGCGGCATGGTCGAGGCCGGCACGCTGGTGCATCAGCCCGACGGCCTGACCTGGACCTTCACCGTGACCGATATGGCGCACAAGATTCCCGTCACCTATCACGGCATCCTGCCCGACTTGTTCAAGGAAGGCAAAGGCGTGGTGGCCGAGGGCAAGCTGGAGGGCAATACCTTTACCGCCGAACAGGTGCTGGCCAAGCACGATGAAAACTACATGCCGCCCGACGCGGCCTATGCCATGAAGAAGGGCCAGGAGGCCAAGGACGCGGCGGCCAAGCTCGGTTCGACCGTGGCGGCAGAGCAGGCGAAAGGCGGCAAATGATTCCCGAACTCGGCAATTTTTCCGTCATGCTGGCGCTGTGCATGGCGCTGGCGCTGGGCGTCTTTCCTATCGCCGGCTCTTTTACGCGCAACGTGCGCTGGATGGCGCTGGCGCGTCCCGTCGCTGCCGGCCAGTTCGTGTTCGTCACGATCGCCTTCGCCTGCCTGGTGTCCTGCTTCGTCAACAACGATTTTTCCGTCGCCTACGTGGCGACCAACTCGAACTCGCTCTTGCCGCTGTATTACCGCATCGCCGGCACCTGGGGCGGCCACGAAGGCTCGCTCTTGCTGTGGGTTGAGATGCTCTCGGTCTGGACCTTCGCCGTCAGCCTGTTCAGCCGTCAATTGCCGGAGCAAACCGTGGCGCGCGTGTTGGGCGTGATGGGCTTGATCAGCATCGGCTTTCTGTGTTTCATGCTGTTCACCTCCAATCCCTTCGAGCGCATGCTGCCAGGCGCGCAGGATGGACGCGACTTGAATCCGCTGCTGCAAGACTTCGGCATGATCGTGCACCCGCCCATGCTCTACATGGGCTACGTCGGTTTTTCGGTCGCCTTCGCCTTCGCCATCGCTGCTTTGATGGGCGGCCAGCTCGACGCCGCATGGGCGCGCTGGTCGCGTCCTTGGACCCTGGTGGCCTGGATGTTCCTGACGCTGGGCATCTTCATGGGCAGCTTCTGGGCTTACTATGAACTCGGCTGGGGCGGCTGGTGGTTCTGGGATGCCGTGGAAAACGCTTCTTTCATGCCCTGGCTGGTCGGCACCGCGCTGATCCATTCGCTGGCCGTGACGGAAAAGCGCGGCAGTTTCAAGAATTGGACCGTGCTGCTGGCGATCATCGCGTTTTCGCTTTCGTTGCTCGGCACCTTCCTGGTCCGTTCCGGCGTGTTGACTTCGGTGCATGCCTTTGCCACCGATCCGCGCCGCGGCCTGTATATCCTGATCTTCCTCGCCATCGTCATCGGCGGCTCGCTCATGCTGTACGCCTGGCGTGCGCCCAAGGTCGGCCTGGGGGGCGCTTTGCCCTCGTGTCGCGCGAATCGCTGCTGCTGGTAAATAACGTGTTGCTGCTGGTCGCGGCTGCGACGGTGCTGCTCGGCACCATGTATCCGCTGTTCCTCGACGCGCTCGGCATGGGCAAGATTTCGGTCGGCCCGCCTTATTTCGAAACCGTGTTCGTGCCGCTGATGGTGCCTGTGCTGTTGCTCCTGGCGGTCGGCCCCTTTATGCGCTGGAAGGAAGCCTCGACCGCGGACGTGGTGCGGCGCTTGCGCTGGCTTGCCCTGGCGACGCTGGTCTTCGCCGGCGTTGCGGCGCTGTCGTTCGCTCCCTCGCCGATGACGGTGATGGGGGCCGCGTTCAGCGCCTGGATCTTGCTGGTGACGGTGTCGCACGTGATCGAACGCTTGCGTCATGCGCCGGCCACCATGCCGCTATGGCAGCGCATCCGCCGCGAGCCGCGCGGCTACTGGGGCATGATCGTGGCGCACGCGGGCGTCGGCATCTTCGTGCTTGGCGTAACCATGGTCAAGGGAACG
>DASVYZ010000012.1:0-7723 GCA_036391935.1 Burkholderiaceae bacterium
CTTTGTCCGGGGCGACCACTTCCCTGAGATCGCCGAGCTTATATTGATCCAGTATGGAATAGACGACTTTTCTGGCAAATTGCTGGATTGTGCGGGACATGCGCGGCTTGCTTTCTCAAACGAAGTTGAAAACAGCTTCGAAAGCCTTCGTCCAGGATGCGCGACCTTGCGCATCCTGGACGAAGGAATGTTCGCCGAAAGTATAACCGCTAGCGCAAACTCAAGGTTCCCCTTTTCCACTGCGGGTCTTGCCACTTGTAGAACACGCTCAGGGAACGCGGATCGGCAGCGCGTTTTTCGGTTTCCATGCCCGCCAGATCGACCAGCTCGAAGCTGCGCTTGAAATGGCCGTCGCTGCGCACTTCGCGTGCGGTCAGCATCTTGTTCATGCCCGGCACCCAGCCGGCGAATTCGAGATAGCCCAGGTCGGGGTTGTCGCCGGGCGGCAGGATGTCTATGGTCCAACCTTGTTCGGTTCGGTGGAACACCCACAGTTCGCGCCAGGCATCGAGCGGCTGCACGGCCAGCGTGGCCGCGCTTTGTTGCGCGTTGACGGTAAGCGAAGCGGACCAGACCACGCCATAAGTGCAGCGTTTGGCCAGCGGGTTCTTCGCGTCATGCTTGGCGTCGGTCAGGCTGACACAGGTTTGGCCTGTCTCGCCGAGGGTTGTCGTGACGGCCAAGCCCGCGCGCGGCGCCGGTTGCGGCTCCATGGCCCAGCGCGAGGCAGCGGCGCGCACGGCGGCTTCCGTGTATTCATTGTTGTCGGCTTCGGCCAACTCTTCCTTGTTGACCGCGGCCAGTTCGGCGATGGCACGGTTGGCCGCATCGGCGGTCGCCTGGTGCGCGCGCGCCTTTTCAAACGCGATGCTGGACCAGACCGCGGCGCGGCGGATGTGCATGCGGTTCCTTTCAAATTCGGGCAGGTCGGTCAGCTTGACGCGGTCCAGCGTTTCGGCGCGCCATTGATCGAGATTGTTGCGATCGAGCGGGATCAGGTTTGGATCGACGCATTCGGCGCGCGTCAGGGCCAGCGCGGCCCGGGCGCGCCGCTCCTCGTCCCCCGGCTCTTTTCCGGACATGGCCAGCACGCGACGGAAGGCTTCCCCGTTGTAGCACAGTTGCATGCGGCCTTCGTGCTCGTAGCTTTGTATGCTCACGCCGTAGCTCGCCACCACTTCGAGGTGGGCCGCGACGATGGCGTCGTCGCTCTTGGACAGCTTGCCCGAGGCACGCCTGGCCAAGCGGTCGGCCATGGTGCCCAGCGCATCAAAGGCTTCGGGACCGATGGCTTCGGCCGGCGCGGCCTTGAGATAGGCGGCGGTATAGGCGATGCCGAGCGATTCCGCACCGGGCGTATCGCGCAGGAAGCGTACTACGGCCATCAGGCCGGGTGCGTCCTTGGCTTCGAGAGACTGTTCGCGCACCTGGCTGGCCATCACATAGCCGGCGCGTTCGCGCCTGTGGTCATACACTTGCAGGTAACCCATGCGCTCGCCGCGCACTTCCAGCGTATCGCCCTGCCAGAGCACGGCTTGCTGTTGAGCGGAATCGCGCGGGGCGGCGCGCAGGGCCGCGCTGTCCTGCGTGACGATGGCCACCATGGCGAGGGCGATCAGGTTCATTGCTGGGCCTCCGGTGCGGCGTCTTGTTCATTGTTGCCGGCCGGCTTGGTGTTGCTCGCTTGCGCCGCGCCCAGCAGGGCGTTGCCGATGAAGCCGCCTGAAGTCGAGGGAGGCGCGATGATGACGGAAATCTTGTCCGACAACTTGTCCGCCATGGTTTTCTGGATCAGCAGGGGGTTCTTCGAGATCAAGGCGCCGTCGCGTTCGAGCTGGGCGCTGGCGATCTTGCCCACCGATTCCAATCGATAGGCTTCGGCGTCGGCCAGCTTGCGGCGCGAATCGGCTTCGCCGGCGGCTTCGATGCGGCGTGCTTCGGCATTGCCTTCGGCCGATTTCACACGCGCCACTTTCTCGGCTTCGGCTTCGAATTGACGCTGTTCGATCTGCTTTTGTTTGAACGGCAATACGTGTTTCATCGCTTCTTCCTGCGCCTTGGCGGCAATGATCTGCTCGTTGCCGGCGGCTTCGGCGGCTTTCTCGCGCTTGACCTTGTCGGCCTCGGCTTCGAGCTCGGTTTCCTTGACCTGCTTGTCCTTGAGTTCGAGCGTGTATTTCATCTTCTCGGTTTGCAATTCCTCGGTCAGCAGGTTTTCCATGCCGCGACGGTATTCGGGCGGCAGATCGACCTGGCCCATGGTCACGCTTTTCAGGACCACGCCATCGGCCGCGAGCTTGGGCTTCAAGCTGTCTTCGATTTCCTTCTGGATTTCATTGCGCTTGGCCGAATAGATGTCGCGCACCGAGTAATGCGTGAAGGCCTGGTAGATGACGCCCTGCACTTCGGGCTCGATGATTTCGCTGTCCAGATGTTCGGGCAGCTTCTTGGCAATCGTGCTTACCTTGGCGGGATCGAGCGCATAGCGCACGGTGACATCGACGCCGAGCGACAAGCCTTCGACCGACTGGAACGGCGCCGGCCCGTCGGCCTTGGTGTTTTGCGTGGGGTGGTAGACCTGGTCCAGCAGCGAATAGCGGCGCAGTTCGTGCAGGCCCGGCACCACCAAGGCCATGCCTTCACGCAATTCGGTGATGTCGCCGGTGAGACGGTTGGTGCGCAGGCCGACCTCGGAGGGTTCCAGCGTCTGGAACGGCGGGTGGGTATAAAGCTCATAGCCGCTGACCACCACCACGCCGGCGCCGCTTAAGGGCAGCCAGAAGCGGCGTACGAACTGGACGAGGGCACGGCTCAAGGCGGCCAGGACTTCGAAGAGTCTTTCGAACAGGCCGATCAAGCCGTGGAATAGGGAATCGATGAAGTCCGACATGATGTTTCCTCCTTGTTGAAACGGGTTGTTGATTGACGATGGAGGCATCTTGCGCCGCATGCGGGAGAAGCAACAATGCCGCGCGGGTCCGGCTTGCTTCATGGGGCGGCGGCGTCCGGTTAGCCGCGTGAAGAAATCTTCACAGGCAAGTGCGGACTTTTCGGAGACATTTCAGGCGAAAACGGTAATACTAGAGCTCATTTCACACATGGGCGCCTGTGCAAACGCGCCATTTGGGATGGTCCGCTGATCGATTCACTCCGTATGGCGCATGGCCCCTATGCATGCGCAGCAGCTACGCACCAGGCCAAATGTCGCGTTCCCTCCGGGTTTCCATCAGAAAGGACGCCGGCTGCGTTGCGCTCCTTGCTCGTGGCACCACCACGAGACGCGTCGCGCGCCTTGCCAGCGCCCTTTCTGATGAAAATGCATCAGGCGCTCATGCATGAAATGAGCCCTGAAAATCCCGGAGAGCACCATGAGCAGCATGGCAAAGTCAGCAGGCAAAGTCGCCGTCATCGAAGACGACATCCCCACCAGCAACCAGTTGCGCGGCTGGATCGAATCGGCCAAGCCCGGCATCAAGGTCGACCAATGGCATACGCGCGACGATGCCGAAGCGGCCCTGGCGCGCGAGGATTACGACCTTGTGGTGCTCGACATCGAGCTCGGGCGCGAGCGCCACGCGGGCGTAGCCATCATCAACGCCATCAACAAGAGCCGGCCTACGCCGGTGCTGGTGGTCTCGGCCATGCCGGCCACGATCTACCGCAGCATCATGAAGGCGCTCGACGCCTGGGATTACCTGCAAAAGGCCACTTTCGAGGAAAACGACTTCATCGATACCTTCCTCGAAATCCTGCGCGCGGCCAAGGACAAGGGCAACGGCAAGGAAGCCCCTGCCAACGGCAACGATCTCTCGATCGACCCGCTGCGGCAAAAGACCCCGATGTGGCGCAATCAGCGCATCAACCTGCCGCTGACCGCGCAGCGCATCCTGATGGCGCTTTACGAGCACAAGGGGCAGGTCGTGACTTACGAACAGCTGTTCCAGGTGGTCAAAAGCGGGCGCAACCGCGACAATATCCGCAAGCACGTTTCGACCATACGCGACGCCTTCCGCGAAGTCGATGCCGATTTTGCCTGCATCGAAAACATTCCAATGCGCGGCTTCCGCTGGACCGAGTAAGGCGCGCGGTCCGTGGGTCTGCCCAATCTCAAGCAATTCCGCCTGCGCATCCTGTTCCGTGGCGCCTTCCTGCTGCTGGCGACGGCCACGGTCGGTCTCGCGCTCTACGTGCTGCAGCAGGAAAAGCAGCTCTCTTACAACAATTACCGTTACGGCCTGAAAAAGACCGGCGAGCAGATCGCCGCCACGCTGCGCCACCCGACGGGCCAGCTCGCCTTGCTCAATTTGAAGAATGAGAGCGAGGATGGGGCGCCCTTGCATCCCGTGCTGCTGCCCTATCCGTCGCTCGATTTCGACGACCAGAGCAAGGTGCAGCAAGCGATCACCATGTCGGGCTGCCTGGCGCAATACGGCGATGCGGGCAGCCTGTGCGTGGCCATAGGCAACAGCCCCTGGGCCGGGGGCTTCATCTACGCCGCCGGCAATTTCTACAGCGGCGAACTGGTGCCGCATGCGCATGGCGAACATGGCTTGAACCAGGCGCACCGCGTGCGCGTGACGGTAGCCATGCGCGGCGAAACCTATCGCTGGATCGCGCCGTTCGAGCAGATCGGCGATGCGGCACACCAGGGGCGCGGCATGCATGGCCGTCTGACGGGCTTCGATCTCGACAGCGATGGCGATTTCGATCCGCGTCCGAACAAGGAATTCCGCGGCTGGGTCTGGCAAAACCCGCATTGCTTCAAGTCCGACCTCGACAATACCGATTGCGTGCGCAGCGCCTTCTTTTCGATGCGCCTGCCGATTCCGGCCTTCCAGACGGAATTGATGCAGATGCGCCGTCCGGTCTGGCCGCCGGCCGATCTGGACAAGATACGCGTGCGCATCGAAGTGCTCCCTCCAGGCGAGGGGGAGCCCCTGTTCGACAGCAACAGCGGTTCCGCCTCTCGGCCGTTTGCAATACACGACCTGGCCGCGCAATTGCTGCCCGGTGAAACGCTGCGCATCCGCAAGCCTAGCGAAACAAAAGACTTGATTCGCCTCTCCGGCGCCGACAGCCTGCCCGATACCAGCTCGCGCATCCTGGCGCGCCTGATCCAGAAGCTGCCGCTGGACCAGGACGGCGGCTTGAACGAAAGCACGCAAACCGTTACGACGTCGTCGGGCGTGTACGAGCTGAAGCTCGCGGGCGACGTGCGCGGGGTCGATCGTGCCTTGGGCGTGGTGGCGGCGCGCGTGTCGTGGTTCGTCGGCGCCATGCTGCTGGCCTTGTTCGTGGCCTGGCTTATCATCGAGGTCGGCATCATCCGCCGCATCGCGATCCTGACCAAGCGCGCTTCGAATCTGTCGCAAGTGGTCAAGGGTTCGGGCGGGCTGGAACGCTTCGAATTGTCCGACCTGCGCGGCGGCGACGAGCTCGGCATCCTGGCTTCCTGCCTGCACGATTTGCTGCGTCGCGTGAAGGAAGACGTGGAGCGTGAAGAGATACGCGCCGAGCAGGAAAAGGAAATGTGGCATGCGGTCGGCCATGAAATCATGTCGCCGCTGCAATCGCTGATGGCCCTGCACGCCGAAGGCCCGAGCAGCCGCTACATCAACCGCATGCAGCAGGCGATACGCGTGCTGTACGGCAGCGCCTCGCCGTCGGAGGCGTTCCAGTCGACGGTGCTGCAGGTGACCTCGGTCGAGCTCGATGCCTTCCTCAGGAACGTGGCCGACAATGCCCCGCTGGTCGGCATCGCCGACGTACGCTTCACCAACGAGAGCGGGCCGGTGACGGTGCGCGCCGACGACTATTCGCTGGAAGACGTGGTGACCCATGTGCTGCGCAATGCCGAGCGCTTCCGCGTGGAAGGCACCGCCATTGAAATCGTGCTGCGCGCCAGCGAAACCGGGGCCGCCATCACGATTGCCAACCGCGGGCCGAATATTCCCGAAGAGATGCTGGACAAGATCTTCGAATACGGCGTATCGGACCAGCACGACTCGGCCGCCGAGGGCAACCGCGGCCAGGGGCTGTTCGTGGCCAAGACCTATATGGCCAAGATGGGAGGCACGATCATCGCGCAAAACCAGCCCGACGGCGTGATGTTTACCTTGAGCCTGCAGCGCATGGTAGTTTGACCCTTGATTTACCGTACTTTTTGAATGTTGCTTATCGGTATAATCAAAAGCAACGGCTCCATGGAAATACGTTTAATGGGAGGGCCGGCATTACTAGAAAGATAATATGCCAATCAAACAGGGGCAATCTGCGGTTGTTGCCGCCGCTACACTCGTCACATTCATCGCATGCGGCCTTGCCGGCTGCGGCGCCGGCTCTTCTTCCGATCCTCATCCGTCTCCAAGCCAGGCCAGGCAATTGACGCGCTCGGTCAAGCTGGCCGCATCGGACTACCAAAACGTCACGCAGGCCCTGTATGTGGCCTATTTCGGGCGCCCTGCGGACCCGCATGGCTTGGCGAATTTCGAAACCGCCTTGATGAATGCCGGAGCGCCTGCCGATGTTGCCGGACTCAGCGAGGCGTATGCCGCCAATTCGGCCGTCAAAGCGCTGATCGACAGCTTCGGCACCAGCCAGGAATCGGCCAAGCTATACGGCAGCGGCAATTCCAGCGCTTTCGTGACGGCGATCTTCCGGAACGTGCTGGGACGCACGCCGGCAGCGGACGGCTTGAGCTTCTGGAGCAATGCGATCGATGCCGGCACGTTGAGCCAGGGCGACGTGGCGCTTGCGATCATGGCGGGCGCCCTGTCCAACCAGAGCACGCAGGGTTTGCTCGACGCGCAATTGATTACTAATCGCCTGACTGTCGCCGCCAATTTCACGGGGGCACTTTCGCGCCAGGACGTGCCCGACGCCTATAGCGGCGCTGCCGCGGCCCAGAGTGCCCGCACCATGCTTGCCGCAGTGACCGCGGGCACCGATGCCGTCGACTACCAGGCTACCGTGCAATCCACGATATCGAGCTTGATGGCCAGCGCAGGCATCAGTGCCGATCCGGCAGCCAGCCTGGCCCAGCAATGTGCCGCGCCGCGCCCCGCCGGTACGATCGATCCCGAATCGAAGCTGCCCTACGGCGATACCCAGGGCAGCCTGGGCACGGAAATGTCCTGGATCGCCGCCTACGTCAATGCAACCTATTTGTGGTACGCCGACGTGCCGGCGACGAGTTCGGCGTCCTACGCCATCGGCAATACTGTGAGCTACGTCAACCCGTATGACGACAGCCGCAGCACCAGGACGCTCCATACCAATTACGACGTGGTCGACGCCTATTTCAACACCCAGCGCACACCCTTGCTTACCGCAACGGGCAAGCCCAAGGACCAGTTTCATTTCACTTACGTGACGACCGACTGGGACAGCCTTTCGCGGTCGGGCGGCACCACAGGCTTCGGGTTCGAGGTCGCCTTGCTTGCCGCCTACCCGCCGCGCTCGGCCGTGCTTTCGCTGACTTATCCGGGAACGGCCGCCGCGCAAAACAACCTGCAGCGCGGCGCCAGGATCCTGACGGTGAACGGAGTCGACCTCGCTTACGGCAACGATGTCGCCACCTTGAATGAGGGTTTGTTCAGCCCGGTCGCGGGCAAGACCTACACCTTTACCGTGCAGGATGAAGGCAGCAGCACGCCGCGCACGGTCAGCATGGCCGCAGCCGACGTCACCCTGGTGCCGGTGCAGAATGCCGGCACGCTGCCTG
>DASVYZ010000013.1:0-3911 GCA_036391935.1 Burkholderiaceae bacterium
TCCTGCAGCCCATGGATGGGCCGGCGGCCGAACGCAATACCAGGCTGGCCATCGAGACCTGCAAACGCAACCCGAAATGGCGCTTGAGCCTGCAAACGCATAAATACTTGAATATTCCGTAATGCTGACGATCACCCGCAAACTTGAATTCGATGCCGGCCACCGCATCCCGGACCACAACAGCCAGTGCCGCAATCTGCATGGGCATCGCTACGTGCTCGAGATCACGCTGACCGGGCAGGTGATCGATCATGACGGCCAGGCCGACAATGGCATGATCATGGATTTTTCCGATGTGAAAAACCTGGCGCGCGAAAACCTCGTCGATATTTGGGACCACGCCTTCCTGGTTTATGAAAAGGACGTGCAGGTCAAGGACTTTCTCAACAGCCTGCCGGGCCACAAGACCGTTGTGCTGAGCCGTGTGCCGACGGTGGAAAACCTGGCCAGGATCGCCTTTGACATCCTGAAGCCGGTATATCGCGACCGGTATTCGACCGGCCTGTCGCTGACCAAGATCAAACTGTTTGAAACGCCCAACTGCTGGGCCGAGATAAACGGCTGATGGACGACAGCGTCTACATGCGCCAAGCGATCGACCAAGCTCACAATGCCTGGGCGCTCGGCGAAGTGCCGGTCGGCGCGGTGCTGGTCAAGGATGGCGTGGTGATCGCGACCGGCTTCAACCAGCCCATCGGCACGCATGACCCGACCGCCCATGCCGAGATCATGGCCTTGCGTGCCGGCGCCGAACTGCTGGGCAATTACCGTCTGCCCGGGTGCGAACTCTACGTCAGCCTCGAACCCTGTGCCATGTGCGCGGGCGCGATGATGCATGCGCGGCTGGCACGCGTAGTGTATGGCGCGCCGGACCCCAAGACGGGTGCCTGCGGTTCCGTGGTCGACTTGTTCGCCCAGGAGAAGCTCAATCATCACACTGAAGTCGTCGGTGGCGTGCTGGCCGAGGATGCGGCTTCCGTGCTCAAGGAATTCTTTGCCGCGCGCCGCGCCAACGGCAGGAAGACGCCCGACATGCCGGCCATGCAGATGCTGCCGGCCGACGAATAAAAGGCTGAACGAGGCCAGGCGGTATTGCGCCGCAACAGCTACAATACTGTCATGCCATCTTGACTACGGGGGATAGCCATGACACACGCAGAAGCGCAAGCGCAATACGATGACTTCAAGAAGCAGGGGCTGATACTCGACATGTCGCGCGGCAAGCCTTCGCCGGAACAGCTTGACCTATCCAACGCCTTGCTGGGCGCCATGGATGGCTACAAGGCCCATGACGGCACCGATACGCGCAATTATGGCGGGGCGGTCGGTTTGCCCGAAGCGCGCAGCCTGTTCGGCACCCTGCTCGACGTGCCGGCGGCGCAAGTCGTGGTCGATGGCAGCGCCAGTCTGGCCTTGATGCACGACGTCATCGCCTTCGGCATGCTGTACGGCATGCACGATCACCCCTCCTGGAGCAGCCAGGCGCCGATCAGTTTCCTGTGCCCGGTGCCGGGCTATGACCGCCATTTCTCGATCTGCGAAGCGCTCGGCATCAAGATGATCAACGTGCCCATGGGCGAGCATGGCCCGGACATGGATTTTGTGGAAAAGCAGGTTGCCGCGGACGCGGGTATCAAGGGCATGTGGTGCGTGCCCAAGTACAGCAACCCCGGCGGTGCGGTCTACGACGACAAGACCGTGGAGCGTCTGGCGGCAATGCCGACGGCAGCGTCCGATTTCCGCCTCTTGTGGGACGATGCCTATCGCTTCCATCATCTCGGCGAGGACAAGATCGCCGTGGCGAACATACTCGATGCCTGCGCCAAGGCGGGCCATGCCGACCGCGCCTTCGTGTTTGCATCAACCTCTAAGATCACCTTCGCCGGGTCCGGCCTGGCGGCCATGGCTGCCTCCCCGGCCAACGTGCACTGGTGGCAAAGCCATGTCTCGGTGCGCAGCATCGGGCCGGACAAGGTCAACCAGTTGCGCCACGTGCGTTACCTGAAGGATAAGGCCCACGTCGAGAGCCTGATGGAGGCGCACCGCCAACTGCTCAAGCCCAAGTTCGATGCCGTCCATGCGCAATTTCAACGCTACCTAGGCGACGTCGAGGGGGTTAGCTGGACCCATCCCAAGGGCGGTTATTTCATCGACCTGGTCACGCCGCCGGGCGCGGCCAGGCGCACGGTCCATCTGGCGCGCGAAGCCGGCATCACGCTGACGGGAGCAGGGGCAGCTTTCCCCTACGGCAAAGACCCGAACGACTGCCATATCCGCATCGCACCGAGCTTTCCTTCGCTGACTGAAATCACCGAAGCGGCCAAGGGCATCGCCTTGTCGCTGCGCCTGGCCTTGGCAAGCTGACGCGCCGGCGGTTTTTGCTGCATAATGCCGCCAACTTGATGCTTGACTGAACTGATACTGGAACGGGCCATGACGACAAAGAAATACAGGGTATTCATCGACGGCGAAGCCGGTACCACGGGCTTGCAGATCCGTCAGCGCCTGGCCGGCCACGACAGCATAGAACTGGTGTCGATTGCGCCCGAATTGCGCAAGGATGTGACGGAAAAGAACAAGCTGATGGCTTCGGTCGACGTAGTCATCCTGTGCCTGCCCGACGAAGCCGCCAAGGAAACCGCCGAGATAGCCAAAGGCATGGGCTGCCGCTTGCTCGATCCCAGCTCGGCCCACCGCGTGCATCCCGACTGGGTCTACGGCCTGCCCGAACTGGCGCCGGGCCAGCGCGACTTGATCCGCAAGGCGAAGAATGTCTCCAACCCGGGCTGCTATGCCACGGGCGGCGCCGTGCTGCTGCGACCCTTGAGCGACGAGCAGGTATTGGATCAGAAAGCCACCATCTCGATCACGGGCATTTCCGGCTATAGCGGCGGCGGCAACAAGCTGATCGCCAAGTATGAGGAGGCCGGCGAGCGCCCGGCAACGGGCTTCGCGCTGTACGGTCTCGAGTTCAAGCACAAGCACATCCCGGAAATGCAGCACTGGGGCAGGCTGGAGCGGCGCCCGGTGTTCCTGCCCGGCGTGGGCAAGTTCAAGCAAGGCATGCTGGTCTATACGACGCTCGATCATGCGGCCCTGAACAATAAGGTGACGCCGCAAGACGTGCACGCCATCCTGGCCCAGCGCTACGAAGGTGAGGCCTTCGTGCGCGTCCAGCCTTACAACGAACTCGAAGCCGATACCGCGCCTTACCTGGAGCCGGAAGCGCTCAATGGCAGCAACAACCTCGACATCTTCGTGTTCGGTTCCAACGACTATGGCCAGTCTGTCGTCATTGCGCGGCTCGACAACCTTGGCAAGGGCGCTTCCGGTGCGGCAGTGCAGAATCTGAACCTGATGCTGGGATTGCCCGAAGGCCTGGCCGTCGATTTACCCAACCGGGCGACCTGACCAAGCCGCATGCCCATCGCGCAAAACAAGGACGTTTCGCTCACCTACGAGACTCTGGGCAACCCGGCCGACCCGGCGATCCTCTTGATCATGGGCTTGGGCATGCAATTGACGTCCTGGCCCGAGATTTTTTGCCGGGGCTTGGTCGACAAGGGTTTTTTCGTCGTGCGCTTCGACAACCGCGATGCCGGCCTGTCCACCAAGATGGCGCATCTTGGTAAGCCCAGCCTGCTGCTGTCCTATATCAAGACCGTCCTGCATTTGCCGCTGTCGGCCGGCTACAAGCTGGACGATATGGCGGACGACGCCATTGCGGTGCTCGATGCGGCGAATGTGCGCAAGGCGCATATCGTCGGCGCCTCGATGGGCGGCATGATCGCGCAAATCGTGGCGGCGAAATACCCGGAACGCACATTGAGCCTGAGTTCGATCATGTCGACCTCGGGCCGGCGTGGCTTGCCTGGGCCGACGCCCGAAGCCCGGCGCGCCATCATGTCGCG
>DASVYZ010000014.1:0-10741 GCA_036391935.1 Burkholderiaceae bacterium
CAGTTCAGGCGCTTGGCCAATGCACGGGCGCGCACCACGCCGCCGACGTCGGGCGAGACCACCAGCAAGTCGTCATAGCTCTTGCTCACCAGGTCACCCAGGAGGATGGGCGAGGCATAGATATTGTCGACCGGAATGTCGAAGAAGCCCTGGATCTGGTCGGCGTGCAAGTCCATGATCAAGACGCGTTCGACGCCGGCTTCCTGCAGCATGTTGGCCACGACCTTGGCCGAGATCGCCACGCGCGCCGAACGCGGGCGGCGGTCCTGCCGGGCATAGCCGTAATAGGGAATCGCGGCGGTGATACGGCCGGCCGAGGCACGCTTCAGGGCGTCGACCATCAGCATCAATTCCATCAGGTTGTCATTGGTCGGCGCGCAAGTCGATTGCAGGACGAAGACATCCTTGCCGCGCACGTTTTCATTGATCTCGACGGCCACTTCGCCATCGGAGAACTTGGTGACGTTGGCCTTGCCGAGCGACAGCCCCAGTTGCTTGGCAACACCGGCCGCGAGTTCGGGGTTCGCATTCCCGGTGAAAACCATCATGTTGTCGATTGCCATGAGAACCCCTGGGTGCAGTCGTTAAAAGATCAATAACTTGCTTGAGCCTTAAAGGCTTAAAAGCCGCCAATACAAGACCACGTTAACATAGTCTGGTATTGACGGCTTTATTTGGTAGCCTGTTGTTGGCTTCATGCGACGTAGCGTTTCTTTGAGCTACGTCTTTTTGCAAATTGGCATTGCTTGCTGGCATATGCCCAATTTAATGGCAGGGGAACAAGGATTCGAACCTTGGAATGCTGGAATCAAAATCCAGTGCCTTAACCAGCTTGGCGATTCCCCTACACAACCTGCTGTCCGATGTCTCCGAGTACATCGAACGAATTCTTCAACTACTGCAAATCCGCCATCGGGTGCCGCGCCAGCGCTTGGGCTTTCCACGCTTTCCATTGCGGCGGCACACTGCTCAATACGTCGTCGGCATGGCTTTCGCTGCCGACATCGCAGAACACACATGCGCCCGATCCCGTCATTCTCGCTTCGCCGTATTGCTCAAGCCACGCTAGTGCTTCGGCCACGGGCGGGAACAGCTCGCATGCCACGGTTTGCAGATCGTTTTTCCCGAAGCCAACTGGCGCCCCGAGAAAGTCCGTTATTATGACTGGCTTCGTATCTCTTGTCAAATGCCGCGAAGTAAATATTGCCGCGGTCGGGACCGCCACGCCCGGTTCCAGCACCACGTACCAGGTATCCGGCGTCGCCACGGCTCGCAATTCCTCCCCCACGCCCTCGGCAAAGGCATTGCAGCCGAAGATGAAGAACGGCACATCCGCCCCCAATTGCAGGCCCAGCGCCATTAATTCGGTGCGCGTCAGGCCGGTTTGCCACAGGTGGTTCAAGGCCATCAGCGTGGTGGCAGCGTCGGATGAGCCGCCGCCCAGGCCGCCGCCCATGGGAAGGCGTTTGGCGATGGCGATGTCGGCGCCCAGTTGCCGATCGGGGAAGCGCGCGGCCAGCAGTTTCGCGGCGCGCACGATCAAATCGCTTTCTTCGGCCACGCCGGGGACTTCGGTGGTGCGGCGTATGCCGCCGTCCTTGCGCACATCGAAATGCAGCGTGTCGCCGTGGTCCAGCAATTGGAATACCGTTTGCAGCAGGTGGTAGCCGTCGGGCCGGCGCCCGGTCACGTGCAGGAACAGGTTGAGCTTGGCCGGGGCCGGGCAGTCGTGCAGCGAGGTAAGCATCAATGCGGCTGCCAACTGGAAATGACAAGGCGCATCTGCACGCGACCGGCATAGGAGGTGTCGCGCTCCATGTCGATGCGCTTGGGGATGGCCGGACTGTCCTTGCCGCCGGTTTCATTGTCCTGCCAGCTCAGGTATTGCAGGCGCCAGCCGTCGGCCGTGTCCACGGTCTTGGTCAGCTGCGGTGTCGCGCTCAAATGATGGCCCTCGTCGTCCGTGACCTGGCCCTGCATCCAGCTACGCATGTTCGAAACCGGCAGCGGCCAGCCCAGCGTATCGGCCACTAACGCATCGACATTGTCTGCGCTTCTTGGCGCCCGGTCGGCCTGGATCAAAGTTGCGCCTTGGGGGGTGGAGGTGATCGTCGCCACGGTCTGGCCCAAGGGCGAGAGCAGGGTCACCGTGGTTTGCTGCGGCGTCTGGCTCCATTCGAAGCTGCCGCTGATCGATTGCGGCTTGCCGTTTTGCTCATATTGCGTGGTAAAGCGGCCGCCTATGTCTATCGTTTCGCTATATTTCAGCGCAGGCCCGGCGGGCTGCATGGTTTGGCAGCCGGACAGCGCAAAGAGCATGACGGAGGCGATGCGCAGGAAATTGCGCCGGCAGATCACATTCATGGGATCAGAGGCTTACGTGAAGGCGAGCCAAGGTGCTCTTCAAGGCATCGTTATCGGGGTCCTTGCTGCCGACGTCCCGCCACAGTTTGTGCGCATCGGCCTTCTGGCCCCTGACCCAGAGCACTTCGCCGAGGTGCACGGCGATTTCGGGGTCGGGACGGATGGCATAGGCGCGGCGCAGCAAGTCTTCGGCTTCCTTCAGCCGCCCGAGGCGGAATTGCACCCATCCCATACTGTCGATGATGAAGGGGTCGTCCGGCGCCAGCTTCAAGGCGGTTTGCACCAGGGTATAGGCTTCGTCCAGGCGCATGTTGCGTTCGGCGAAGGTATAGCCGAGGGCATTGTAGGCTTGCTGATTGTCGGGCGTGAGCGCAATGACCTTGCGCAGCATGGATTCGCAGACGTCGAGCCGGCCGGCTTTTTCGGCATCCATGGCGTAGTCGTACATCAGGTCGGTATTGTCGGGGAAGCGTTTGATGCCTTCCTCGAGTACGGCCATGGCTTCCGGTGCGCGGTTGGCTTCGCGCAGAATCTGCGCGTTGGCCGCGATGACCTGCACTTGCTGGGCCTTGTCTTCGGGCGCCAGATCGGCCAGCACCTTGCGCGCGCCGTCGAGATTGCCCTTGCGCGCGAAAATTCCGGCGCGGCGGATTTCCACGCCGACGTGGGCGTCGGGCGCGTCGATCATGTCGAGCCAGTGCAGCGCGGCGTCGTAGTCCTTGCGCTCCTCGGCGATCTGCGACAGCAGCTGCAGCGCGGACGTGGCGTCACGGTCTTCGCCGGGGCGGTTGGACAGCACCTCGATGAAGCTCGACAGATGGCGTTCCGCCGCCTTGTTGTCGTTGGTTTGCGCTTCCAGTATGCCCAGCATGTAGAGCACGGCCAGGTTTTCCGGATCGCCCTTCAAGAGCGTGGCGAGCTCATGCTGGGCTTCCTTGTAATGCTTTTGCTCGACCAGGCCGCGCGCATAGGCGATGCGCAACTCCTTGGCCGTCGGATGGGCGGCGATGAAGCGTGCCAGGAATTTCATCGCCGCCGCGCGGTCGGGATTGACCTGGGCCAGGATCAGCGCGGCCTGCTGCGAATCGGGTTTGGCCTTGAGCGCAATCTGCGCCTCGTCCAGCGCCCTTTGATTGTCGTTCTTGGCATAGGCGCCATAGGCCAGCGCCAGATGGGTTTCGACCAGGTCGGGGTAGGGCGCCAGTATGGCTTGCAGCACGTTGAAGGCGGCATCCTTGTCCTTGGCATGGGCCAGGAGGCGTTGGATCTGGAAGATCATGCCGCCGCGCGAAGCAGCGGGTTCTTCGCGCAGGCCGCGCTCGAACACTTCCTGCGCCTCGTCGAGTTCATCGGTCAGGACCACGGAATTGAGGTAGTTCTGCATCGCCTCTTCCGAGTGCGGGGCGAGCGAGCGCCACAGCTTGGCGGCATTGAGCGCCGCCTCGGGCTGGCGTGCCGACCAGGCGAATTCGAACGAGCGCTGTGCCAGGCGCGGGTCGTGCGTCTGGCGCGCCAGCGCTTCCATGGTGCGGAAGGCCGATTCCCATTCGCCGCGCTGGAAGGCGATTTCCGAGGCGAGGTAGAGATACATTACCTGGCCCGTCAGCGGCACAACCGGCAGGCCGGCGGCGTCGGTGGCGACAGGCGTGCTGTCGAACTCGGGCGGCGGGGCTGCCTGCGATGCCATCGGGTTTTGCATCGCGTCAGGCGTGGCGGACGCATCGGAAGAATGCGAGCGCATACCCGCGCAAGCCGAGAGCAGCAGCGACAGCGTTACAATGGCGACAGCGTTTTTCAAATCCAATTCCCTGCGGATTGCATAATGATCGATTCTACGCCCAACACGGGCCGCATGGCGTGCCAGCTCTTGTCTGCACTCCAGTAAATTGTACGCATTTGTAAAAACATAAGTCGAGCGAAATGGAAACTGCCTATGCCTGAATTGCCCGAGGTGGAAGTCACGCGCCGCGGCGTAGAGCCGCACCTGCGCGAGCGCAAGGTGACGGGCGTCACCTTGCGCCATACGGGCTTGCGCTGGCCTTTTCCCGAAGGCCTGGATGGCATCCTGCGCGGGCGCACGATCAAGAGCGTGGGGCGGCGCGGCAAATACCTTTTGCTCAACTTCGAGCACGGCACCTTGATCATCCATCTCGGCATGTCGGGCCACTTGCGCGTGCTGCCGCTGAACACGGAGGTCAAGAAACATGATCATTTCGACATGCTGCTCGGGCGCCAACTGCTGCGCATGAACGACCCGCGCCGTTTTGGTGCCATACTCTGGCACCGCCTGGAAGACGGCGCTATCGAGAACCATCTCTTGCTGCGCGGGCTGGGCGTGGAGCCGCTGGAAGAGGGGTTTTCGGCGAATCTGCTATATCGTATGACGCGCAAGCGCAACATGGCGATCAAGCAAGTGCTGTTGGCCGGGGACATCGTGGTCGGCGTGGGCAACATCTATGCATCGGAAGCGCTGTTTTGCGCCGGGATCAATCCCAAGCTGCCGGCCCATAAAATAGGCTTGGCGCGCTACGAAAAACTGGAGGCGGCCATCAGAAAGATCCTCGCCGCGGCGATCGAGCAAGGCGGCAGTACGCTGCGCGACTTCATTGCCGTCAACGGGCAATCGGGCTATTTCCAGCAAAATTATTACGTCTACGACCGTGCCGGCCAGCCCTGCCGGGTTTGCGGTACCGAAATCCGGCAGATCAGACAGGGGCAGCGTTCCACCTTTTACTGCGTAAATTGCCAAAAATAGGCGCGAATGTTAGTGTTAAACTGTTGATCGCGTGAAAACTTTTCCCCTGAGTACGAGAAAACAGTGAGCAATCTGGTACAAAATTTCCAGGAATACAGTACCTGGCGCAGTAGCGTCATGGTTGCGCTCGACCGCTATCGCCGCGAAGTGGCGGCGGCAGATCTGGGAGATGCCGCCAGCGACCAGCGTTTTGCACGGGCTATCACGCGCCTGGTCGACGACAAGCTCACCATCGCTTTCGTGGCCGAATTTTCGCGCGGCAAGTCGGAATTGATCAATGCGATCTTTTTTGCCGATTACGGACAGCGCATCCTGCCGTCTTCAGCCGGCCGCACCACCATGTGCCCGACCGAGCTGCTGTACGACGAGACCTTCCCGCCTTCGATCCGCCTGTTGCCGATCGAAACCCGTGCGCAAGCGCAATCGACCACTGAATTCAAGGAGCAGGCCGGCGCCTGGACTGTGCTGCCGCTCGACATCAATTCCGGCGACGGCATGCTCGAGGCCTTCAAGCAAGTCAGCCTGACCAAGCGCGTCTCGGTCGAGGAAGCACACCGGCTCGGCCTGTATAACGAAGAAGACCCCGATATTGCCCTGGCCGTCGATGAACGTGGCCTGGTTGAAGTGTCGCAATGGCGTCATGCCATCGTGAACTTCCCGCATCCGCTCTTGAAACAAGGCCTCGTCATCGTCGATACGCCGGGCTTGAACGCCATCGGCACCGAGCCTGAACTGACACTGAATCTGATTCCGAACGCCCACGCCGTGTTGTTCATCCTTGCGGCCGATACCGGGGTGACCAAGAGCGATATCGAAGTCTGGCGTCAGCACATAGGCGGTACGGGCGCCGCGCGATTGGTGGTGTTGAACAAGATCGATTCGATGTGGGATGAATTGCGCTCGCCTGCCGAAGTCGAAGGGCAGATTGCCCAGCAGGTGGCGAGCGTGGCGCACAACCTGGGCCTGGCCGAAGACCTGGTGTTTCCGGTCTCCGCGCAAAAGGGGCTGGTAGCCAAGATCAACGAAGACCGTGCGCTGCTCGAGAAAAGCCGCTTGCCCGAACTCGAGACCGCCCTGTCTTCGCAATTGATCCCCGCCAAACAGCAGATCATCCGGCGCCAGCTGGCCGCCGAAATCGTCGAGTTGACCGCGTCGAAGCAGAAGCTCTTGAATTCGCGCATGCGCAACGTGGTCGAACAACTGGTCGAATTGAAGAGCTTGCGCGGCAAGAACACCAATATCGTCGAGCATATGATGAAGCGCATCGACATCGAGAAAAAGGAATTCGACGCCAGCCTGTTGAAGCTGCAAGGCACGCGCGCCGTCTTCACCAAGCTCTCGAACGAAGTCTTCACCAGCCTCGGCATGGGCATCCTGAAGGAGGAAATCCGCCGCACGCGCGATACGATGAACGAGAGCAAGTTCTCAGCCGGCTTGCTTTCCGCGGTGAAGAACTTCTTTGCGGAGATTCAGGGCAACTTGCGAACCTCGGGCCAGAAGACCGAAGAGATCATGGAAATGATGACCGTGATGTACCGCAAGTTTTCCACCGAGCACGGCCTCGCATTGTCGACACCGATGCCGTTTTCGCTCGAAAAATATCGCAAGGAAATCGCGATGATCGAGAGCATCTACCACAAGCAATTCGGTGCGACCACGTTGATGACCGCGCCCAAGGTGGTGCTGATGCAAAAATTCTTCGATTCCATCGCTTCGCGCGTCAAGCAAAGCTTCCTGCAAGCCAACCGCGACGTCGAAGCCTGGCTCAAGGTGGTGATGGCGCCGCTCGAGGCGCAAATCTCCGAACACAAGGCGCAATTGAAGCGCCGCCGCCAATCGATCGAGCGCATCCATGTGGCAACCGAAAGCCTGGAAGAAAAGGTGGCCGTGTTCGAGCAGATGCAAGCCGACCTCGAAGCGCAAAAGAAAGCCTTGCTCGCGCTTGAAGAAGAATTGAAGAAGGTCATCGGCACCAAGCTCAATCCCCTGCGCGTGGCCGCCTGAACCCATTTCAAAATAGGCTTGGCGTTGTTGTCGCTCCTCGCCGTACTGTCTTCGTCGCGACGCCTTGCCCTGCCCACCTGGAAATGAGTTCTAAAAGCAAATAATGAAGCGCGTGCAGCAAACCGAGCCGGATGAGAATCTGGCCGACCCGACATTTTCCGCCGAACTGATTGCCTGGCAGAAGCGCCACGGGCGGCATAGCCTGCCTTGGCAAAACACGCGGGATGCCTACCGCGTCTGGCTGTCGGAAATCATGCTCCAGCAGACCCAGGTATCGGCCGTCATTCCCTATTATCAGCGTTTCCTCGAACGATTTCCCGATTGCGCCAGCCTGGCTGCGGCATCGAGCGAAGACGTGATGGCGTTGTGGAGCGGGCTGGGCTATTACTCGCGTGCGCGCAATTTGCATCAGTGCGCCAAGGACGTGATGGCGCGCCACGGCGGCAGGTTCCCGGCCGATCCTGAGCAATTGGCCGAGTTGCCCGGCATAGGCCGTTCCACCGCCGCCGCGATCGCCGCATTTTCCTACGGTGCGCGTGCCGCGATCATGGATGGCAATGTCAAGCGGGTGTTCGCGCGCGTATTCGCCGTCGAAGGCTTCCCGGGCGACAAAGCGGTGGAAAACGCGATGTGGCAACGTGCCGATGCGCTCCTGCCCGAGCAGGATCTCGAAGCCTACACGCAAGGCTTGATGGACTTGGGCGCCACGGTCTGCACGCGCGGCAAACCGAACTGTGCCGTGTGCCCCTTCAGTGCACGCTGCCTGGCTCGGCAGCAAGGCCGCACAGCGGAATTGCCGGCCAGGAAGCCGAAGAAAACCGTGCCGGAAAAGAGCACGGCCATGCTGGTGCTGGCGTACAACGGCCAGGTTTTGCTCGAGCAGCGTCCGGCACAGGGGATCTGGGGCGGCTTGCTGTCCTTGCCCGAACTCGACCTTGCGGAAAAGTCGCTGCTTCAGCGCCTGCAGCAAGCTGCCGAATCTCACGGTGAATCCGATGGCTACACGGCGCTGACGCCGTTCTCGCACACCTTCACGCACTTCAAGCTGCACATCGCGCCCTACCGCGTCGATCTGACGCGGCGCTACGATCGGGCTGGAGAGGCAAACACGGTGTGGTACGACACATCCAAGTTGTCCGGGGCGCCTTTGCCGGCGCCGGTCAAGAAGCTGTTGCTTGCGGTGTTCGGCAGCGGCGGGCTGCTCTAAACAATCTTGTGTTGCACCAGGTATTGGTGAACCACCGATAGCCGGCTTTCGGCATCGTCAAGTTCAAGCAGCTTTTGCCTGGCCTTCAAGGGAATCGGCAGGATTTCACACCAGCGATTGGCGACCCAGCCGGCGTCGTCTAGCCGCGCCGGATCGGAGAAGGGGCTCTCGAAATCGCCGCCTTGCTCGGCGCGTCCCCTGGCATTGATTTCATCCATCACGATCTTGAGCGCCCGGGCGCAAACCAGATGCGCGTCGGATACCGGCGGCTGTTCGTCGGGCGGCAGCATGGCCACGCGCGCTTCGAGCCGTTTGTCGCCGAGCACGCGTGTTTCGATGATGCGGAAGCGCGCCCCGCCCTCGGTGCGCAACAGCAGCACGCCGAGGTTTTCCATATCCCATTGCTTGATGTAGGCCAGCGTGCCTATGTCTTCGGGTTCGGCCACGGAGCCGACCTCGGCGCCGGACTTGATCAGCACGACGCCGAACGGCACTTCGCTCTTCATGCAGTCGCGCACCATGTCGGTGTAGCGTGCTTCGAATACTTTAAGCGGAAGCACGCCGCTGGGAAACAGCACGGCGTTGAGCGGGAATAGCGGGAGCCAGGTATCTGAAATCATTGATTTAGTTCTCTATGGCGCAGGATGACGCGCTCGCTCGCACCGAAGTGTGCGGCCAATTGCTCGGCAACATAGACCGAACGGTGCTGGCCGCCGGTGCAACCTATGGCCACGGTGAGGTAGCTGCGGTTGTCGTTCTTGAACGAGGGCAGCCACTTTTCGATGAAGCCGCGGATGTCGGCGATCAGTGTTGCCACGTTGTCTTGCGCCTTGAGGAAGGCTTGCACCGGCGCGTCGCGCCCGGTCAGCGGACGCAGGGCGATGTCGTAGAACGGATTGGGCAAGACGCGCACGTCGAACACCAGGTCGGCATCGAGCGGCACGCCGAACTTGAAGGCGAAGGATTCGAATAAAAGCGTCAGCGGCGTATAGGTCGTCTCGACCAGCTCCTTGATCCAGGCGCGCAGCTTGTTGGCCGACAGGCCCGAGGTGTCGATCACGTGGCCTATGCCTTCAACGGAGGAAAGCATCTCGCGCTCGCGCAGGATGCATTCGAGCAGCGTGGGCACATCCGACGGCGATTGGTCCGAGCGGATGCGGTGGGACAGCGGGTGGCTGCGCCGCGTTTCGGAAAAACGCGCCACCAGCGATTCGGTCTTGGCAGTCAGGAACAACACCTTGACGTCATGCCCCTCCTGCTTGAGCCGTGCGATATCGTCCGGCAAGCCGGCCAGAGAACTGGCGCTGCGCGCATCCATGGCTACGGCAAGCGTATCCGCGCCTTCTTCGATGCGCGTCACGCCCAGCGCGCGCAAGAGACTGGGTGGGAGATTGTCGACGCAGAAATAGCCGGCGTCTTCAAGTGCGTTCAGGCCGACCGACTTGCCCGAGCCCGAGATGCCGGTAATGATGATGATGCGCATAAGAGGATGATACGACGATTTGCCGCTAGTCGCTTTCCATGGCGCGTTGCTGCCGCTCCATGAATTCCTTGAGCGTGTCGATACCGCGCAATTGCAGGATGGTATTGCGCACGGCAGCTTCCAAGAGCACGGCGAGGTTGCGGCCCGCTTCGACGGGAATCACGACCTTGCGTATCGGCAGGCCCAGCACTTCCTCGGTTTGCGAGTGCAGCGGCAGGCGTTCGTAATTTTCTTCGAGCGTGCTGCGCCGGACCAGGTGCACGATCAGTTTGAGGCGCATTTTCCGCCGCACGGCCGTCTCGCCGAAGATGGCGCGGATGTCGAGCAGGCCCAAGCCGCGCACTTCGAGCAGATTTTGCAAGAGCGGCGGGCAGCGGCCCTCGATCATGTTGGGCGCGATGCGCGCGAACTCAACGGCGTCGTCGGCCACCAGACCATGGTTGCGCGAAATCAGTTCCAGGCCTAGTTCGCTCTTGCCCAGACCCGATTCGCCTGTGATCAAGACTCCCACGCCGAGCACGTCCATGAACACGCCATGCATGGTGATGCGCTGGGCCAGCTTTTTCGACAGATAGACGCGCAGATAATCGATCACCTGGGCCGCCGGCAGCGGCGTGGAAAACAGCGGGATATTCTTTTCGTCGCAGATTTCCAGGATGTAGGCGGGCGTCTCCAAGCCTTGCGCAATGATGAAGGCGGGCGGCTCGCCGGCCACGAGTTCGGCGGTCTGGTGCGCGCGCGCGGCGCTCGAGATGCGTTGGTAGTATTCGGTTTCTTGATGACCGAACACCTGGATGCGGCCGGGGTGGATTAGGTTCAGGTGGCCGACCTGGTCGGCGGCCGAAGTGGCGTCGCCCGAGATCAGGCGTTCGCCGCCGGGAAAGCCGGCAAACCAGCCGAGCTGCAGCGCGTCGCGGTTATCGTCGTA
>DASVYZ010000015.1:0-1691 GCA_036391935.1 Burkholderiaceae bacterium
GAGCCACTATTACGGCTTCGTCAGCGACAATGCGACGTTCGGCGTGTTCAGCCGGCTGGGATGGGCCGGCGTCGACCTGTTCTTCGTCTTGAGCGGCTACCTGATCGGCAACCAGATCATGGGGCCGATCGCGCGCGGCGAACCGTTTTCGTTCAAGCTGTTTTACGTCCGGCGTTTTTTGCGCACTTTACCCAACTACTACGTGGTCCTGGCATTGTATTTTCTGTTCCCGCTCGCCATGGCGGGCAAGGAACCCATGCCGTTGTGGCGTTTCCTGAGCTTCACGCAAAACCTCGGCTTGCGGGCCGGTTCGGCGTTTTCCCATGCCTGGTCGCTCAATGTGGAAGAGCAGTTTTACCTGATCCTGCCGGTTGCGGCCTTCTGCCTGGCCGCCTTGAAGCGCTCCCTGCGCGGTGCCTGGTTCGTCCTGATCGCCGCTATCCTTGCCGGCATCGCCATGCGCGGCCTGATGTGGCTGCATTGCGCCGATTTTCAGGACTACATGAGCGGCATCTACTATTCCTCGTTCTGCCGCATGGATGAATTGTTGCCCGGCGTGGCGCTGGCCATGCTGAAGAATTTTCACGGCGGCCTTTATCTTCGCCTGCAGGTATGGGGCAATCGGGCTGCCGCGCTCGGGCTGGCCGTGGTGGCGCTGGTCTTGGCCGGCTTTTACCACTGCCTCGATGGCGACTATGTCGCGGCGCATGGCTTCAACTTTCCCGTCGTCGTGTTCGGCTATTCCGCGCTGGCCCTCGGTTTCATGCTGATGGTGTTTTCGGCGCTCTGCCACGGCTCGTTCTTGAACCGCTTGCGCCTCCCCGGCGCGCAGGCGCTGGCCTTGTGGTCGTATGCCGTCTACCTCGCGCACAAGCCCTTGTTTTATATCGGAAAGATGCGTTTTCCCCAATTCGGGATCGAACCCGATTCCTGGTCCGGCATCTTCATTATCCTGGTTGCCGGCGTGCTGGGCGGCTACCTGCTGTTCCGCATCGTCGAGACGCCGTTCATGCGCTTGCGCGAGCGCCGCTTCGTTTGGGCGCCGCGCGCACCGGCCGAGGTTGTTGCGCCCAATGCGGTGGAAGTACAATGAGCGCATGACCATCCTGACTACCGCGCGCATGCGCTTGGAACCGATCAACGACAGCCACCTGCAAGGGCTGCATCAAGTCAACCGCGACCCCGAAGTGATGCGCTACATCACGGGACGCGGCGATACGTTGGAAGACACGCAAAAGATGATAGACATCGTCAAGGAACGCTGGGCCACGTTCGGCTATTCCTGGTGGTGCTTCATCGAACTGGACAGCGAAGAAGTGATCGGCGCCGGCTGTATCCAGCACTTGGGGCGCGACCGCAACAACCCGCTTGAGACCGGCTGGCGCCTGCGCCGCGACAAGTGGGGGCAGGGTTTTGCCTCGGAAGCGGCCGGGCGCATGGCGGCTTTCGCCTTCGATACGCTCAAGGGCGGACTGCTGTGCGCGGTATGCGACCCGGCCAATACGGCGTCGTCCAACGTCATGAAAAAGCTGGGCATGCAATACCGGGGTATCGAGCGCTGGTACGACCTGGACATGGCGCGCTACGATATGTCGTTGACGGATTGGCTGGGACGACAGGCTGCCAGGCAGAACCTGCTCGATACTTGAGCCTGGGGCAATGCGCTATTCCACGCTGTTCGCCCTGGGTGC
>DASVYZ010000016.1:0-3348 GCA_036391935.1 Burkholderiaceae bacterium
ACCGGTTCCGGCACAGTAAAATTGATTCCGGCAAAAAACTGTGGCATAATGCTCGACTCTTTGGGCGGTTAGCTCAGCGGTAGAGCACTGCCTTCACACGGCAGGGGTCACTGGTTCGATCCCAGTACCGCCCACCAAAGACGCCAAAGGCCTGTCGTTGAGACAGGCCTTTTTCTTATGGCCTGGCGGCGCTCCGCTGCACATCACACTCTCTTGCCCGTCGTGAGGCAGGCCCATTTCCTTTTGCGGACCCGATTGACCGCGGCCCTATTGTGATGAACCCGGCGGCGCAGCAGGCACCACCTGCCAAGCCTCGGGGCATTCCCGCACATAAGGATAGTAAGCCTTGGCCGAAGCGCAGTAGTACCAATACGCCTGGCTTTGCTGGGCTGCCGGAGGTGCCGGTGCGATTTCGACCGGCGGAGCGATTTCCACCGCTTCAGGCAGCACCGGATAGATATAGGTTGTGCTTGGGTAAGGGTAGGTGTAATACGGCACGCCCCAGCCAAGGCCCAGGCCGAGGCCGAAACCCCACCAGCCTAAGCCGTCGCCATGCCAGCGTCGACCGTCGCCGTGCCAGCCGCGACCGTCGCCGTGCGGATGGCCTCGATCGGGCCGGACGTTGCCGCCATGCGTGCCGGGGCGCGCCGGCGCTGGGATGTGGCTGCCCCCATGCACTTGGGCGAGCGCGGCCAAGGGGTGGGTTGCGCATGCAGCCAGCACTATGCTGGCGGCTACGTGCCGGATGGATGAAGATTTCATGAATTTCTCCTGCGGGATTGAATGAACGACCGCGGTGGCTTACTCCGGTTTCCTACTTCTCATGTTCGGATTTGTCGCACATGCCACCCATTCCACTCATGCCCTCATGCTTTTCGCGATCGCCGAAGCGATGATGCATGTCACGCCAGAACATGTCGAAGATCGTGCGCTGGTTGGTGTCCAGCGCCTCGTAAAAGGTCTTGGTCCTCGCCTGGGCCGCTTCGAGTTGCGACAAATGAGTTTCCATCTCCGCAGTCCTGGCGCGCAGGCAGGCAATGCCATGCTGCATTTGTTCGGGCGTCGTCAAGTCTTCCCCTCCCTTGCCGTGCGGATGCTCGCACGCGGCGGATTCGGATGAAAGCTGGTGGTCTGCATCGCCCATGATGCCGGCGGACCAGGTGTCCCACGCCGGCGCCTGGGCCGGCGTCAGGTTGAGTTTGCGCTTTAGCTCACCCAAGGTGTCGCGCGTATGCTTGATCCAGTCCACGCCGCCGGCCTTGTGGTGATCCTTGGCTTGCTTTTCATCCATCATCGTGGAATGCATGTCGTCCTTGGTTTCGGCTGCGCTGCATAGGCCGGCCAGCGAGAAGGCGCACGCAGCGGCAATCGCATAGCGCTTCCAGTTTGCGGCGGATGGTTTCATGATTCTCTCCTGTTCAAAAGGTTTGTTCCCGCCGGCGATGGCGGCCTAATGCTGCTAGGCCGGGGCGGTTCCGGAAAACTCGTGATAAGCCTTCATCGCATTGGCCGAATACATCAGGGACGGCCCGCCGCCCATGTACACCGCCATGCCCAGCGCTTCCTCGATTTCCTTCTTGGCGGTTCCGAGCCGCACCAGGGCTTGCACGTGAAAACCGATGCAGGCATCGCAATGTGCGGCAACCCCCAGCGCCAGGGCGATCAATTCCTTGGTTTTCTTGTCCAGCACACCATCGTGCGTCGCGGCGCGCGCCATGTTGTTGAACGCCGTCATCACGTCCGGGGTGTCGGTGCGCAGTGTCGTCAGGTTGCGGGAAATCGATTGGGTCAGGTCGCGGTAAAAGGTGTCCGGTGAAGTCATCGCCGTATCCAAGGTCCGTTGGTCTTATTTGCCTTCGGCATCGCAGGTGCGAATGCCGAGAGCCAGGTAAGCGGGGCAGAAGCGGAACACGCCGGTTGCCAGCGGCACCAAGCCGATCCAGCCCCATGGCCCGATGAATCCGGTGCCTGCCGCGACGATCAGGGAAAGGCCGATCGCGATGCGCAAGCTGCGGTCGACATAGCCGACATTGGTTTTCATGTTTGTTTCCTTTCGTTGTGCGCATTCGTCATGCGCGAACTATGCGAGTACTTCGATATTCGAGCTTAGCCAAATGCGCGCGGCGCAGATTGATCTAGGTCAAAGCTGCGCTTGGTGGTTGCCACTGGTGCCGCAAGGGGATTGCGGGCCGATTTGATTTGCATCAATCGATGCCGAGGCAAACGGCATACATTGAAATGCGAGGGCATCGGAACCTCGGAGGAGACATTCATGGATACGACATCCGGAAACGCGAAAGGTAGCGCCGATGCAGCCGATCCGCGCGAGCAATTGAGCAAGGCATTCGATGCATTCTCCGGCGCCGCCGCCAGGTTCATCGATGCGAATCAGCGTTATCTGCGCGATTTGCAAGAGCATTCGCGCGAAGCGGGCGCGCGCATTCTGGCGGCGAAGAGCATGCAGGAAGCCTGCACGCTCGAGCTATCGGAGTTCATGGCGCGCTGCACCGAATTCCAGCGCTATTCGTCGGAAGTCGGCGCGCTGCTGGCGCAATCGTGGATCGAGGCCGGCGGAGTTCTTCCCATGCCTATACGGATGCCTGCCTCGTTCAACGGCACCCAGGGGCCATCGGCGCATGGAGCGAACGGATTGCCGGACATGAACGCCATCGCACGCTCGATGTTCGATCTGGCCGGAAACGGCTTGCGCCAGATGACGGAGATGTCCGGTCAATTCCTCAAGACGGTGCAAGCCGGCCTGCCTGCCAGACGCTAAACCCGGACAGGAGACACATCATGTCCAGGATTTTGCTTGTCTACTATTCGCGCACCGGCATTACCCGGCTGCTTGCCAGGGATATCGCCCGGCGCGGCGGCTGGGATATCGAGGAAATCCGCGAAGTGCGTTCGCGCGACGGCGTGGCGGGATATGCGCGTTCGTTGATCGACGTACTATCCAAGCGCCACCCGGCCATCGAAGCCCCGGATAAGAATCCGGCAAGCTACGATCTCGTGATCGTTGGTACACCCGTATGGGCCAGCGACATCTGTTCTCCGCTGCGCAGTTATCTCGCCGAAAACCGCGGCAAATTCAAGCGTATCGCGGCTTTTTGCACCATGGGCGGATCGGGCGGGGAGAAAGCCCTGCGCCAACTGGCACTGCAATGCGACCGTGAACCGGTTGCGAAATTGGTGTTGACGCGCGATGAAGTCGAAGGTGGCATGTTCGGCACAAAGGCGCAGAGCTTTGTCGGCCAAATCGCCGCGCAATGCGCCGACGCCTGACGTGAAGAAGCGCGCCTACCCGCTCGAAAAAGTATACGGCCTGCTGGAGACCGGGCCGGTCGT
>DASVYZ010000017.1:0-2403 GCA_036391935.1 Burkholderiaceae bacterium
CTGGAAGGGCGGCATGTCGTTCCACGGCGGCTTCATCGGCGTGATGATCGCGATGGCATTGTGGGCCCGCAAGCAGGGACGCTCCTTCTTCAACGTCATGGATTTCATCGCGCCCATGGTGCCGCTCGGGTATGCCGCGGGGCGCATCGGCAACTTCATCAATGCCGAATTGCCGGGGCGCGTGGCCGACCCGTCGCTGCCGTGGGCCATGATCTGGCCCAACGTCGACAACCTGCCGCGCCATCCGTCGCCGATCTACCAGGCGCTGGTCGACGGCGTGCTGCTGTTCATCATCCTGTGGCCGTTCGCACGCAAGCCCAAGCCTTTGATGGCGGTATCGGGCATGTTCTCGCTGCTTTACGGCTGCGCGCGCAGTTTCACCGAATTCTTCCGCGTGCCGGACTATGTCGTCTATGTCGGCAATATTCCCATCACGGCAGGGCAATTGTGGTCGCTGCCGATGATCGTGCTCGGCATCGTGCTGCTGGTGATGGCTTACCGCAAGCCCGGCAACCCTCCTGCACCGAGCGCGCCCGTTAGCGCAAACACAGCCGATACGGCAGAAATCAAGGACCCAGCCTGATGTCCGATGTCCTCGTCACGCGCACGCGCGATATCGCCACGGTCGCGCTGTCCCATCCGGGCAAGCTCAATGCGATCGATACGGCGATGTGGCACCGCCTGCGCACCGTGTTCGAGGACTTGACGCGCGACACCTCGCTGCGTTGCGTGATCGTGCAGGGCGGCGAGGGCAACTTCGCCGCAGGCGCCGATATCGAGGAATTTCCCGCCGTCCGCGCCACGATGGAGCAAGGCATCGCGTACCACGAGGAGTTGATCGCGCCGGCCTTGCAAGCGATTGCGGAATGCCTGCATCCCACGGTGGCGGCGATCGACGGCGTGTGCATCGGCGGCGGGCTGGAAATCGCTTGCGCCTGCGACATCCGCATTGCCCAGCATGGATCGCGCTTCGGCATTCCCATCAACCGGCTCGGCTTTCCATTGGCGCCGCGCGAATTGCAAGGTTTGCTGCAACTGGTGGGCAAGGCGCGCACACTGGAAATTCTGCTCGAAGGCCGCGTGTTCGATGCGGAAGAGGCGCTGGCCAAGGGCTTGCTACACCGGCTCGCCGCAGACGTGCATAGCGCAGCAGCGGAAGCCGCAAGCCGCATCGCGCAGGGTGCGCCGCTGGCTGCGCGCGCCAACAAGGCCATGGCGCGGCGCCTGAGCCCGCCCGTCGCGCCTTTGAGCGAACAAGAATTGAAAGCCGCCTACGCCTTTCTCGACAGCGACGATTACCGCGAAGGCGTGCAAAGCTTTCTCGCCAAGCGCCCTCCTGAATTTCAAGGCCGATGACACCATGAATCTCTACGCCCTGTTCGCAGAACATTTTCCCGCCGACCGCGAAGCCTGCTACATCGAAACGCATGAGGGCTTGTACTACTCGTGGAGCGACGTCGAACGCGCCACCGCGCGCATCGCCAACATGCTGCTGGCGCTCGATCTGCCCGAGGGTTCGCGCGTGGCGGTGCAGGTGGAAAAGTCGCCCGAAGCCCTGCTGCTCTACCTGGCCACGCTGCGCGCCGGCCTGGTCTACCTGCCGCTGAACACGGCTTACCGCGCCGACGAGATCGCCTACTTCGTCGGCGATGCGTCCCCCGCCGTGGTGGTGTGCTCGCCGCAGAATTTCGGCTGGGTGGCGCAAATCGCCTTCAAGGCCGGCACCGCCCACGTGTTCACCTTGTCGGAAAACCGCAGCGGCTCGCTGCTGGAACGCGCGCAGCATTATCCGGACCAATGCGAGCCCGTCGCGCGCAAACCGGACGACCTGGCCGCCATCCTCTACACTTCCGGCACCACGGGACGCAGCAAGGGCGCGATGCTGACGTTGGACAATCTCGCCTCGAATGCCAAAACGCTGCACAAAGCCTGGCATTGGCAAAAAGGCGACGTGCTGCTGCACGCGCTGCCGCTGTTCCACGTGCATGGCTTGTTTGTCGCTTCACACTGCGCTTTGCTCAATGGCAGCAAGATGATCTTCCTGCCCAAGTTCGACGTCGAGCAAATCATGCGCCACCTGCCGCGCAGCACGGTCTTCATGGGCGTGCCCACTTACTATGTGCGCTTGCTGGCCGAACCTTCCTTCGGCCGCGAAGTATGCGCCAACATGCGCCTGTTCGTTTCCGGCTCCGCGCCGCTCTTGCTTGAAACCTTCAACAGCTTCATCGCGCGCACCGGCTTCACCATCCTGGAACGCTACGGCATGAGCGAAACCAACATGCTGATATCGAATCCCTATGAAGGCAAACGCGTCGGCGGCAGCGTCGGCTTTCCGCTGCCCGGCGTCTCGGTGCGCGTGGTGGACGAACACGGCAAAATCTGCGCGGCGGATGAGATCGGCGG
>DASVYZ010000018.1:0-2010 GCA_036391935.1 Burkholderiaceae bacterium
ATCTGGTCGACCTGCACACCGCCCACCTTGACGGTACCGGCGCTAGGCTTGGCCAGACCCGTAATCAGCGACAGCGTGGTCGATTTGCCGCAGCCGGTAGGGCCGACCACGGCGCAGAATTCGCCGCGCTTGACGGTCATGGTGAAATCGCGCAGCGCCATGATGGCCTTGCCTTCCGGGCTGATGAAGCGCCGGCTGACGCGATCGAGTTCGATGGCCGGGGCCGCGCCGGAAGCGACTGGCGCAGGCTGCGGGGAAACGGATTGTACTGACATTGGATCTGCCTCTCGGTTGGCGACGGGCGGCACTCTGCCACCCGCCGGTGCGCGGCGGTGTGCCGTCGATGCAAAGGGACTACTTGGCCGCCGAAACGAACTCGGTCGTATAGGTCTTGGAAAGATCGATGGTCTTGCCCTGCACGGTCTTGTCGAAGGCAAGCAGGACCTTGAGCACCGTGGCCGGGCCGGAAGCCGGCATCTTGCCGTCGGCGGTGAACATGGCCTTGCTATTGTTCAGCGCCGCGACATAAGCGGCCTTGTCGCCTGCATAGTAGTCGGCCGGCATGTGCGCGGCAATGTCCTCGGCGCTGTGCGAGGCGATGAACTTCATCGTCTTGACGAAGGCATTAGCCAGTTTTTGCACCTGCTCCTTGTGCGCATTGACCCAGGCCGTCTGCATGTACAGCGAGGCGGCAGGGTAAAGCCCGCCCAGGGCCTTTTGCGTTTCCTCTGGCGAGCACAGGTTGATCAGCACCTTGGCATCGCCGGTCTTCACCAGGCGCGACGCGGTCGGCTCGGTGGTCATGCCCGCGTCGATTTTGCCTTGCTTGATGGCGGCGATGAAAGTCGTGCCGGAACCGACCGGCAGCGTGGTGAACTCGCTATTCTTGACGCCCGACTGGATAGCCAGGAACTGGGTCAGGAAATTGGTAGAGGAACCGAGACCGGTCACGCCGAGCGCCTTGCCTTTGAAGTCGGCCGGCGACTTGATTTGATTGGCGAGCTTGGACGACACCAGTTCGATTTCGCCGGGAGCCTGGCTGAACTGCACCACCGATTCCACGACCTTGCCTTTGGCCTGCAGGTCGATGGTATGGTCGTAAAACCCGACCACGCCCTGCGCCGCGCCGGCGAGCAATTCATCTTCGGCATTGACGCCCGACGGCTCGCTTTGCAGCTCCACCTCGAGCCCTTGTTCCTTGAAATAACCGAGCTGCTCGGCCAGCTTGGCAGGCAGGTAGATTTGCTTTTCGACACCGCCAACCATCAATACGATCTTGTCGTCGGCGTGAGCGACTTGGGTGGCGGCGAGCGTCAGCAAGGCCGTCGCGGCAATGCGCGAGAAGGAATTCATGAATCGTCTCCAGTTTTGATTAGTCTGGAGGCATTCTAGCAAGCGCAAGCTTTCGAATGGCTTTCAGCTTTCGGCCAAACTTGCGCTTTTATTTGTGGTGAGCGACATGACAATTTGAAAAGTCTGTCGCTCCGTTTCAGGCGCCGGACTCCAGCGTTTCCCCATCCTCGGGAATACGCAACCGGCTGTCAAGGCCGGCGCCTGCACGAATTGCCGCATTTCTGAGTTGCTTGCACCGTAATTCGAACGATTTGGTCCGGTTCGCAAGCGTCGGGCCATCGCTCAACGTGACGAGTCAGAGGCTTTGTCGATTGTGCCGGACATCGCGCGCGGAGCGAAGCCCAACGCAGCCTACATTTCCTTTGCCGACGTAGCTTGAGGCATCGCTCGCCCTTGTTAGGCTTCGCTTGTGTTCAGCGCCAATCCATAGGAAGGCACTATCTTTGCGCCACCGCATCCATCACGCACAAAGCCGTCATATTCACAATACGGCGCACCGTCGCCGAAGACGTGAGGATATGCACCGGCTTGGCACAACCGAGCAGGATAGGCCCGATGGCAATGCCACTGCCGGCCGCCGTCTTCAACAGGTTGTACGAAATATTGGCCGCCTCGATATTGGGCAACACCAACAGATTGGCCGCCATCGACAGCTTG
>DASVYZ010000019.1:0-3329 GCA_036391935.1 Burkholderiaceae bacterium
TGGCGGCATGTCGATTACAGCGGGCGGATATTGCTGGCCTTTTCGCCCTTGGGGCCGGTGCCGCGCTCAAACGAAACGCGCTGGTTTTCCTTCAGGCTCTTGAAGCCGGATGCCTGGATATCCTGGAAGTGGGCGAACAGATCGGCGCCACCGCCGTCGGGTGTGATGAAGCCGAAGCCCTTGGAGTCGTTGAACCACTTTACGGTGCCGGTTTGTTGATTGCTCATACTATTTCCTTGTTAAATTGATATTGGGGACAAGCCCACGCGCACCCAAAATCAAGTGAAACGTAACTGAAGGGAATTCAAACAGAATCGCCGATGAGCGGGCGAGACAGGAAGGAGACCAACAAAAACTACGGCTTGATGCAAGTGCTGATATTGATAGTACAGGAAAAACCGCAAATTACCTAATCAATTCTGGAACGGCGCCTCGAAAGCTGGAATTGCGCAAAGCCTGTCTTCGAATCGGGGGCGGAAAAGGTCTTGCCGCTTTGTCGGTCAATCAAATTGCGAATTCGCATGGGGGCGCTTGTGTGGTCGGGCTGACGTTGCCATTGGTCATGCTTTTTCACCAACGGGTATTTCCATAGCCGGGGATCAGGCTGCCGCCAGCATGGCGCGCAGCATCCGTTTGCTCGATTCCAGCACGGCAAGTTGCGCTGCCTTCGACGGCATGGCGCGTGCGATCAAGATGGTGCCGACGAGTTGGCAGATGAAGGCGCTGGCCAGGTCCCTGTTGCCGAGTTTTTCTTCCAGCATCGTGACCCCCTTGTCCAGTTCCGCTTCAAACACCTTGCGCGTCGCCTCGTCGGCGCGGGCGATCTCGGCGCCGAGCGAGGGCAGCATGCATCCCGCTTCCGGGTGCCGCACGTGCTTGATGTTCAGGTAGCGTTCCAGCTCGAATTCCAACCAGGCCGCCGGTTCGCTGTGGGGATTGCTTGCCCAGGCGTCACGGCTCGATTGCAGCTCGTAAGGGATCAAGGCTTGCAGCAAGGCCGTCTTGGACGCGAAATGGCTGTAGAACGCGCCGCTGGTGACGCCCGAAGCTTCCATCAGCTTGTCGATGCCGGTGGCGGCATAGCCGCCTTGTTTTATCAGGGCGCTGCTTTGCTGGATCAATTCCTTGCGTTTTTCGGCTTTGTGTTCGGGCGGGTAGCGCATGATCTTTTCTTGGCTTGACTTTCGATGCACTATAACATAACGTGCGTTATGTTATAAATCCAAGGAGCGCATGATGACGACAAGCAACAAGGGCGCGGCGCTTGTCGTCGGCGCCGGCGATGCCACGGGCGGCGCGATCGCCAGACGCTTTGCACAGGGCGGCTTGATCGCCTGCGCCACGCGGCGCACGGCCGACAAGCTGCAGCCGCTGGTCGAGGAGATACGTGCTGCCGGCGGGCAGGCGCATGGCTTTGCCTCGGATGCGCGCAAGGAAGAGGAAGTGGTGGCGCTGGTGGAGCGGATCGAGCGCGAGGTGGCGCCGATCGAGGTGCTGGTGTTCAACATCGGCGCCAACGTGCCGTGCAGCATCCTCGATGAGACCGCGCGCAAGTATTTCAAGATCTGGGAAATGGCTTGCCTGGGTGGCTTCCTGTTCGGCCGCGAAGCGGCCAGGCGCATGGTGGCGCGTGGGCGCGGCACGATCATTTTTACCGGCGCCACGGCCAGCTTGCGCGGGTCGGCCAATTTCGCCGCCTTTGCCGGGGCCAAGCATGCCTTGCGCGCATTGGCGCAGAGCATGGCGCGCGAACTGGGGCCCAAGGGCATTCATGTTGCACACGTGGTGGTGGATGGCGCCATCGATACCGAATTCATCCGCGAGAATTTTCCCGAACGCTACGCGTTGAAAGACCAGGCCGGCATTCTCGATCCGGCGCATATCGCGGAAAACTACTGGTACCTGCATAGCCAGCCGCGCGATGCGTGGACGCATGAGCTTGATCTGCGCCCCTGGATGGAACGTTTTTGAGGAGGCACGCGATGAAGCAAGTGGAGTTTTTTTACGACTTCGGCAGTCCGTATTCCTACCTGGCTTTTCACCAGCTGCCCAGGATCGCCAAGGCGGCCGGCGCCGAGGTGGTGTGGCGGCCCATGCTCTTGGGCGGCATTTTTCAGGCCACGGGCAACCACAGCCCCGCCGAGGTGCCGGTCAAGGCGGCGCACATGCAGGTGGATTTACAGCGCTGGGCCGCCTACTTCGGCGTGCCGTTCCAGATGAATCCTTTCTTTCCGATCAATACGCTGTCGCTGATGCGCGGTGCCACGGCCTTGCAGATGCGGGGAGATGCGGAGGGGTTGCAGCGCTATAACGCGGCGATCTACGCAGCGATGTTCGAGACGCCGAGGAACATGGGCTTGCCCGAGGAAATCGGCAAGGTGCTGCATGCGGCCGGGTTTGATCCGGCGCAGTTTCTTGCAATGGTCAACGATCAGGCGGTCAAGGATCGGTTGAAGTCGGATACGGCTGAGGCTGTTGCACGCGGCGTGTTCGGGGCGCCGACTTTCTTTGTCGGCGACAAGATGTTTTGGGGCCAGGACCGGTTGCACTTCGTGGAGCATGTGCTGGCTGACAAGTAGGTCTTATTTGGCGCGGTAGCCTTTGAGCGCCGCGGCGCATTCGTGAATCAACGCCGGACCGCGATAGACCAAGCCGGTGTAAAGCTGCACCAATGATGCCCCCGCATCGATCTTGGCGCGCGCATCCTCGCCGGTCATGATGCCGCCCACGCCGATGATGGGCAGCGCGTCGCCGACCTCGGTTTTCAGCGCGCGGATCACGGTGTTGGACGCCTCGAACACCGGGCTGCCCGACAGCCCGCCGGCTTCTTCCGCGTGTTCCAGGCCCTTGACGGCTTCGCGCGAGATGGTGGTGTTGGTGGCGATGACGCCGTCGATTCCGTGGCGCATCAAGGCGTCGGCGATGTTGCGGATCTGGGCGCTGTCGACGTCGGGCGCGATTTTCAACAGCAGTGGCGCATAGCGCTTGTGCTTGTCGGCCAGCCGCTTTTGCTTGTCCTTGAGGCTGCCCAGGAGCGCATCGAGTTCGGACGCGCCTTGCAACTGGCGCAGGTTCTTGGTGTTGGGCGAGGAGATGTTGACGGTGACATAGCTGGCGTAGGGGTAGACCTTTTCCAGGCAGATCAGGTAATCGTCCACGGCGCGCTCGATGGGCGTATCGGCATTCTTGCCAATGTTCAGGCCCAGCACGCCTTCCTTGTTCCGGTAGAACTTCGAGGCCTGCACATTGGCAACGAAGGCATCGACGCCGCCATTGTTGAAGCCCATGCGGTTGATCACGGCATTCGCCTGCGGCAGGCGGAACATGCG
>DASVYZ010000020.1:0-1748 GCA_036391935.1 Burkholderiaceae bacterium
CAGCATGGCGCCGATGCCGTCCAAGCCGATGCTGCTGGCAACAGAGAGGTCGTGATGCAGCCGCTTCTTCACGCGCCCGGTGGCGGCGTCGACGATGGCCAGCCCGCCGCCGTAGCTGCCGATCCAGATCTCGTCATTGCTTGGCTGGTTGATCGCGCGCACCCAGCCGTGCGGCAGCGCTTGGGCGTCGTTGGGATCGACCTTCAGCCAGTGCGGGCCGGTTTCGCCGGGGGCGATCCAGGCCGCGCCGAGCTTGCGCGTGCCGAACCAGATCTTGCCGTCCTGCGCCTCGAACAGCGCGCGGATATCGCGCTCCTGGGCCGCATGATCGCCTTCGGCAAACCTGTCGAAACCCTTGCGGTCGGCGCGCAGGCGCTGCAGGCCGGCGCCCGTGCCCACCCATAGCTTGCCCGACTTGTCGATCAGGAGATTGTGCACGCGGTCGTCGGCCAGGCTCGATGCATCGTGTTCGTCGTGGCGGTAGTGGCGCCAGGCCTTGGCGCCCTTGGGCAGGTAATCGAGCCCGGAATTGCCGGCCGCCCAGGTGCCGCCCGCATCGGCAACGATGGACCAGATCATGCCGTCGCCTATGCTGCCCGGGTCGGCTGCATCGTGCCGGAAATTGTCGAAGCGTTCGTGCTTGATGTCGTAGCGCGATATGCCGTCGCTGCCCGTGCCTACCCACAGAAAGCCGTCCGCATCGACGTAGAGCGAGGCGATATAGCCGCCGGCGAGCGAGTGCGGATCGGCCGCGTCGTGCACATAGCGGTGAAAGCGGTAGCCGTCGTAGCGTATCAGGCCTTCTTCGGTGCCGATCCAGATCAGGCCGTCGGCATCCTGGGCCAGCGAGGCGACTACCCCGCCGGGAATCGAATCGATATCGCCGACGTTCTGGAAATAGGGATCGACGAAGCCGAACTGCCCATTGGCTTCGCCTGCCGGATTCGGCGCGGCGGCGCGGACGCAAGGCGGCAACAAGGCAAGCGCCAGAGCGGCGCAGAGCGCCGCGGCACGGCAAGCGGCCCGAAAGCTGTCCGGGCGGTCTGGGCTAGCCGGCATGTTGCGCCGTTGCCTGGATCACCCTGCGGATGGATGGCATGCAGATTGGATGCACGATGCGTTCCGGAATGGAACGTCCGGCATTTGCCGGACGCGACAAAGGGCAGTATAACCGAGACTTTCCTCTTCGCAACTGGTGCCGGAGCGAGGGCCCGGCTCGGGGGCGTGTGTACTGTGTGTATAATGTTAATCAGATTAACATACGCGGAATTTCTTGCGATTACGGCACAGCGATGGAAACCAAGACTGCAAGACTGACGATCCTGATCGACCCGGTCAAGAAAAAAGCCTTCGAGGGCCTGTGCGCCGCGCAGGATTTAACGCCTTCGCAGGTGGTGCGCCAGTTGATACGCGAATACCTTGAGCGGCATGACGTCGATTATGCGACCAAGCCGCGCTCGTCCACATCAAAATAAGCCGCTAAACAAACCCGGGTGCGCGACAAAGGAAGCGGGCCGGCGGCAAGCCGCCGCCCCGAGGTGCCATCGCCCGGCCGCGGCTCGCCGCGCATCCCGATCAGGGAGCGATGCTATCCGTTCCGAACTTAAAGAAATACCAAACCCGCTTGGCCTGCGCGCCGGGTGCGTTGGGAATGTACAGGGCGAGGGCGCCGTCCTGGTTCGTGCGGCCGGTGAAATGCGTCTCGTGAATGCCGGCGCCATTGGGGCCGGGGTCTTGAAAGGACAGGC
>DASVYZ010000021.1:0-4301 GCA_036391935.1 Burkholderiaceae bacterium
TGCTCAACCGCTTCGGCGCGGCCCTGAATCTCGATGAACGCAGCCTGAACACGCTGTTCGATTCGGTGGCGCAGGAGATCAAGGTGCTGACTTCGCAGGCCGGCCTGGGTGGCGCTGGCGGCGCCGAGCTGGAACACGTGGAGGGACACGAGCCGGAAGAGCCGGGGAGGGCCGAGGCGGGATCCGAGACGGCAGCCGAGGCGGAACCGGAACTTGGCTTGCCCAGCGAATTGCTGATGCAAATCGATGAACCCAAGCAGGACCAGGCACAAGGCAAGCACCCTAGCGGCAAACCGCTGGACGCGCGCGAACAGTTAATGGCCGGCGTGCAGGACGTGACGGAGATGATGGCTTCGGGCCGCTGCAAGGTCAACGACTTGATCATGCTGGTGCTCGAGACGATCTACCGCGGCATGGGTTTCCGCTTCGCCACCGTTTGCATCAACGATCCCAAGACCGGCAACTACCGCGCCCGCATCTCCGTGGGCGAACAGGCGGCGGCGCGGCAAGAGGGGTTCGTCTTTCCCTCGGCGCATGCGCGCGACGTGTTCCACCTGTCGATGGAAAACGATGCGGACCTGATGATTGCCGACGCCATGGCGGTCAAGATACGCGATTTGATCCCGGCCTGGCACCGCAGCTTGCTGCCCGACGCAAAGAGCTTCATCGTGCTGCCGCTGATAGTGCAGAAGAAGCCGTTCGGTCTCTTCTATGCCGACCGGGCGATGCCCGCGCCGGAGGGCGTGCCGCCGGACGAAACGGCCTTGATCCGTACCCTTAAGGGGCAGGTTCTGGCGGCGCTGAATGCGCGCTGACCGTTTTTCAACAGCCAGACCGTTCTACGCCTTCGCCTGCATGGCCAGGAACAGCTCGTAGGCGGTCTTCTCTCCCGATTCGATCTGCTGCAATATCCGGCTCGCGGTATAGGCATGCGAAGTGTAGCCGCCGTTGACCATTTCCACGCCGAGTTCGTCACCCGAGCGTATCCAGCGGCTGAGCGCCTGCGGGTTGGAGGCGATGATGGCCTTGCCGAGATAGGCGCCGTACATGTTGGCCAAACCCCGGATTTTCGTCTTGTCGGCCTGCAGCTTGGCGCGCTGCTTGTCGAGATGTTTCGACATCAGCTTCACCGAGCGCTCGTCGTAGCCGAAGTTGTCCAGGTGCTTGCGGTAGAACTGGACGGTGTGGGCGGCCAGTTGCTCGAGCTGGGCCAGGTCTTGCGGGGAGACCGCCTGCACCGCAGGTTCCGGTTTTGCCGCGGCTTCCGGCTCGACTGCGGCTTCGGGTTTCACTTCCGCGTTTGCCTTCTCCGCTTCGGCGGGCTTGGCCGTGCCTGGCGCGGCCGGAGCGGGTCTCGCTTTGGCTGCAGCTTCGGCAGCCTTGTCGGCCGCGTCCTGCAGCAGCTTCAGTGCCGCCTTGAACATGCCATAGGCGGTCTGGCTCTTGCCCTGCTCGATCTGGCGGAACACGCGGCTGATGGGGAAGAAGCGCGCCGTGCGGTCGCCGGCTATCACTTCGACGCCGATCTCGTCGCCCGAGCGTATCCAGCGCGAGGGAAAGCCTTCGCTCCATTCGATGATGGTCTTGCCGAGGAAGGCGCCGAACATGTTCGCCACCGTGGGCACGTTGGCCTGGTCGCTCAGCAGCAGGGCGCGCTGCTGGTCCAGCGTGTCGGACATCATCTTCACCGATTCCGGGTCGTAGCCGGAACTCGATTTCTGCTCCTTGAAGCTTTGCAGCGCCATTCTGGCCAGTTGCTCGATATTGGCCAATTCCTGGGCAGTGACGGCATTGACGGGGGAAGCGCTTGAGGTAACCTCGATTCGCATATTGACGGAGTCGGGGCCGTTCCATCCGGGTGCAATCATGGCGGGGAGCAGGGTAGTATTGGTAAACGATTTGGCGTGACCGAACGTGGAGACAGCATAGCATGCCGCTGTGGCGTTTTTCCACGGCAAGCGGTGGCTTCGGCGCTATGATGTGCACGCATCGGGACACGCCGTTGTTTTCATAACAAATCGTCATCATCCATGCTCACCACGCTCGCCATCGCCAACTACCGCTCGCTGCGCGATTTCATCATTCCGCTGGGGCAGCTCAATGTCATTACGGGGCCGAACGGCAGCGGCAAGTCTAGTGTGTATCGGGCGCTGCGCCTGCTGGCGGAAACGGCCCAGGGCAGGGTGATCGCGGCACTAGCGCGCGAAGGCGGACTGGCTTCGACACTATGGGCCGGGCCGGAAGAGATTTCACGAGCGATGCGGCAAGGTTCGCAACCGGTGCAGGGCACTGCGCACCGCAAGGAGCCGGTCAATTTGCGTCTGGGCTTTGCCAGCGATACGGTCGGTTATTTGGTCGATTTCGGCTTACCTCCTCCTCGGAAGCCGGCAAGCCCTTTCCAGCTCGACCCCGAAATCAAGCGCGAATGCATCTGGGGCGGTCCCTTCCTGCGTCGCGCCGCCCTGCTGGTGGACAGGCAGGGCGCCCTGGTCAGGATCAAGGATGGCGAGGGGGAGTGGCAAAATGCCGGCGCCAACATAGCCAACTACGAAAGCATGCTGATGCATTTCTCCGATCCGCGCCTGGCACCGGAAATGCTGGAACTGCGCGAGCGCGTGCGCTCATGGCGCTTTTACGACCACTTTCGCACCGACGCCGAAGCTCCGGCGCGCATGCCGCAGATCGGCACGCATACACCCGTCTTGAGCAATGACGGGCACGACCTTGCGGCAGCGATCCAGACCATAGAGGAAATTGGCGATTCTGCATTCCTGGCCGATGCGGTCAACGATGCCTTTCCCGGCGCCTCGCTGGAAGTGATCGTCAACGATGGCCGGTTTGAATTGACCATGCAACAATCCGGGCTGCTGCGCCCGCTGAGGATGGGCGAGTTGTCGGACGGCACCTTGCGCTACCTGCTCTGGGTCGCCGCGCTCTTGACGCCGCGCCCGCCGGAGTTGCTGGTGCTGAACGAGCCGGAAACCAGCCTGCATCCCGACCTGCTGCCACCGCTTGGACGCTTGATTGCCAAGGCGGCGCAGAAGACGCAAGTCATCGTGGTGTCGCATGCCAACCGCTTGATCGCTTCGCTCGACGAGGAGGAATGCAACCGGATTTCGCTGGAAAAGGAATACGGCGAGACGCGCGTGGTAGGCTTGGGCGAGCTGGAAAAACCGGGATGGCATTGGGTGACGCGGTGAGGCGGGCCCTGGTCGCGCCTAAAGAATCGGAGGGTGGGTGAGCGCAGCGCTCCCCACCAAGCACTTAAGGAAAACTGTTTGCCGTACTGGCGGGTAGCACTACGCTACACCCACCCTGCGGGCCGGTGGAGTCAATGCAGTGAAGTAGGCATAGACGCGCCTCTGTCGGCAGAACCGCTCAGCGATGCAGCAGAAACCAGGCGCTGGCCAAACCCGCACCAACCACAAACGCGAGCATAGCGGCAACCGGCGAACGCGAAGGCGCCTTCGCCGGTTCAGCCGCCACGGGTTCCGGCGCCGGAGCCTGCACTGCGGGCTTGCTTGTCCGCTTGCCCAGGCCAAGGTAGCGGTTCAAATCGCTCAAAAATTCTTCCGCGCCCTGGTAGCGCTTCTCGGGCCGCTTGCTCATGGCCTTGAGCACGATTTGCGACAGGCCTACCGGTATCGCATTGTTGATTTCATGCGGCGCGGCGGGTGCCTTGTAGGCGATCGCTTCGAGCAAGCCTTCGGTGGTCTCGGAATGAAACGGCTTGCGCTGGGTCAGCATTTCATACATCACGGCGCCCAGCGAATACAGGTCGGTCAGATGGTCGACAGGCTTGCCTTGCGCCTGCTCGGGCGACATGTAGTTCGGTGTGCCCAGCAGGTTGTTCTGGAACAGCGTATACGGTTCGTCGTCGTTCTCGTCGTCGGACAGGCGGTTGGGTGCGCGGGCGATACCGAAGTCGAAAATCTTCGGCTGCTTGTCGTCGGACAGGAAGATGTTGGACGGGTTGATATCGCGGTGGATCACGCCATTCTTGTGTGCGTGGGCCAGGGCGTCGGCCAGCTTGGCAGCTATTGCCACGACTTCGTCGGCGCTGAAGCCTTCGCCGCCATCCATGCGCCTACCCAGCACCGCGCCTTGCAGGTATTCCATGGCGATGTAGCTGTTGCCATTTTCCGTGCCGGCTTCGAAGACAGTAACGATGTTGGGATGCGAGAGCCGCCCCGCGGCGCGCGCTTCATTGATCAATTGCTGGTCGAACTGCTTCTTTTCCGCCGGGTTGGTGCGCACGCGGCTGACCTTGATCGCGATATTGCGGTCCACCACGGGATCGC
>DASVYZ010000022.1:0-4084 GCA_036391935.1 Burkholderiaceae bacterium
ACAATTTCCTGGCCTGGGTAGCATCCTTTTTTGAAGCTGACCCCGCCGACCAACTCGTAGTTGATCATCTGCGGAACGAATTTCTCCTGCGTCGCCTGCACCACCCAAGGAATGGCGGCTTCGATTTCAGTCAGGCGCCAGGCCGCCGGCGAGGCCGGCTTGAGCGTTTCGGCCAACACCGGCCAGGCGGCAATCGCCTGAGCCGGGTCGGCAATCCAGAGCGAGCGCGGCACGCCGGCGGCGTCGGGCAGGCGGACCAGGCTGCCGCTTTCGCTATCCTGCTTGGCATAGGCAATATCGCCGGTTTCGGGCAGGTAAGCGCCGAGCGTGGCGGCATCGAATGCGCCAACCAGGCCGAGAATGGCATAGTCGCCGCTGGCATCGCGCAGCTTGACCTTGGCACGCAGCACGAACATCTGCAACCGCTTTTGGATCGCTGCAAGCAACTCCTTGGGCAGCATCAACAGGATGTCATCGCCATCCCGCAGTATCAGCATCGTTGCCAGCAAGCGCCCCTTCGCGGTGCAATAGCCGGCCAAACGAGCCTGGCCGCCGCCGAGGGTTTCGACGTCATTGGTCAATTGGCTATGCAGGAAGCTGGCGGCATCCTCGCCGGACGCGGCGATCACGCCGAAGTCGGACAGGGCGGCAAAAAATCCCGTTTCCGCTGTTGCCGGCCCCGGCGCTATTTCTTGCCGGCTTACAAATTCCTGCCAGTCGTTCGATAATTCAGTCATAAAATCGCAAGTAAAGCCTATATCATTATGGGTCGGTTCGTTTGTTCGACTCATTTGCAAGATTATAGTGTTGCCGGCAAAACGCTGCCGGCCGCACCCCGGAGGATGTTTTACCTTGATAAGAAAAATATTTGCCCTTGCCGTATTGCTGGCAATCCTCGCTTGTGGCGGCTTCGTATACTGGGCCCAGCAGCCGATCACGGAGCAGGGCCAGCCGGCCGTCGAATTCACCGTGCAGGCCGGCAGTTCCGTGCGCGCTTCGGCGCAGCAGATTGCGGACGCCGGTGTGCCGCTCAACCCGACCCTGTTTGCCTGGCTGGCGCGCCTGACCGGCAAGGCTTCCAAACTCAAAGCCGGCACCTACAGCCTGAAACCGGGCAGTACCCCCTTGAACCTGGTCGGCATGCTGGTGCGCGGCGAATTCGCCCAGGAATCCATCGTCATCATCGAAGGATGGACTTTCGCCCAGATGCGCCATGCCATCGACACCCATCCGGCGCTCAAGCATGAGACCGCACAATGGTCCGACCGTGAACTGCTGGCCAAAATCACGCCGGATTATACGGCACCCGAGGGCTTGTTTTTCCCCGACACCTATCTGTTCGCACCGGGAGCAAGCGATCTGCAGATCTACAGGCAAGCCAATTTGCAGATGATGAAGCGCCTGGGCGACGACTGGGCGCGGCACGATCCGGAGGTGCCGGTGAAGTCTCCTTATGAAGCCCTGATCCTGGCATCCATCGTGGAAAAGGAAACCGGGCAAAAATCGGAGCGTGCCATGGTGGCCGGCGTTTTCGCCAACCGCCTGCGCCGCGGCATGCTGTTGCAGACCGACCCGACCGTGATCTACGGCATGGGCGACAAGTATCAGGGCCAGATCCACAAGAAGGACTTGCAGACGGATACGCCTTACAACACCTACACCCGTGCCGGCTTGCCGCCGACGCCGATCTCGCTTCCGGGGGCCGCATCGCTCGATGCCGCGATGAACCCTGCCAAGACCGAAGCGCTGTACTTCGTTTCGCGCAACGACGGCACGAGCAAGTTTTCCGACAGCCTCGACGAGCATAATCATGCCGTCAACCAGTATCAAAAATAGGGGCGCAGAGACAGATGGAACGCGGCAAATTCATCAGCTTCGAAGGCATAGACGGGGCCGGAAAGTCGACTCACATCGAGTTTGTGACCAGGCTCGTGCGCGAACGCGGTCACAAGGTCGTCAGTACCCGCGAACCTGGCGGCACGCCCTTGGGCGAAAAGCTGCGCGAACTGCTGTTGCACGAAAAGATGAATCTCGAAACCGAGGCGCTGCTGATGTTTGCCGCCCGGCGCGAACATCTGGCGCAAGTCATCGAACCGGCGCTGGTGCGCGGCGATTGGGTCATCACCGATCGCTTTACCGATGCAACCTTCGCCTATCAAGGGGGCGGGCGCAAGCTGAACCTGTCCAAGCTTGCGGTGCTCGAAAACTGGGTGCATCCGCATCTGCAGCCGGATTTGACGCTGTTGTTCGACGTGCCGCTTGAGGTGGCGCGTGCGCGTCTCGATGCCACGCGGACGCTGGACAAGTTCGAGCAGGAAAAGGCGGAATTCTTTGCCGCTACGCGTGCCGAGTATTTGCGCCGCGCCGCCGAGTTTCCTGAGCGCTTCCGCGTGATCGATTCCACAAAGCCGATCGAAGAGATTCAAGTTTTACTTGAAAAAATTGTTTCAAGTATTTGAATTAAAATGAATTTATGAGTAACCAGATTTTTCCTTGGCAGCAGCACAACTGGGCCCAATTGCAGCAATTGCGCCAGCGGTTGCCACACGCCATTCTGTTCCATGGCGCGGCCGGCATCGGCAAGACGGTATTTGCCGAGCGTTTCGCCCAAGCGCTGCTGTGCCAGTCGCCGCTGCCCGACGGGCAGCCTTGCGACGCCTGCGCCTCGTGCGGCTGGTTCTCGCAATATGCGCATCCCGACTTCCGCCGCGTGCGTCCGGAAGCGCTTGACGACGAGGCAGCGGAAGAAGGCGAAGAGGGCAGCGAGCCGGTGGAAAAGAAATCGGCCAAAACCAAGACGCCTTCGAAGGATATCAAGATCGATCAGATCCGCGCGCTGGCCGATTTCATGAATATTTCGACGCACCGCAACGGCATGCGCGTGATCGTGCTCTATCCGGCGGAAGCCTTGAACACGGCTTCGGCCAACGCACTGCTCAAGACGCTGGAGGAACCGCCGCCTGACACCATGTTCCTGCTGGTGTCGAACAATCTCGATCGTCTCCTGCCGACCATCCTGTCGCGCTGCCGCAAGTTCGCCTTGAACATGCCGGGCACCGAGGAAGCGCTGGCCTGGCTTGCGACGCAAGAGATCAAGGATGCGCCGTCGTGGCTGGCGGAGCAGGGCGGTGCTCCACTGGCGGCACTGGAGCAGGCGCAGTCAGGCGACCGCGAGACGATGGATGATTTCCTGCGTCACCTGGCCAATCCCGGCGTCGATGGCGCCTTGAAGGCGGCGGACCGCTTGCAGAAAACGCCGGTATCCGACTTGGTGGCGTGGTTGCAACGCTGGCAATACGATCTGTTTTCGCATAAACTCTGCGGAAATATCCGCTATTATCCTCGTTACAGGAAAGAATTGGCCCAACTCTCGGCGCGCGCGGAAGTCGCATCCTTGATGCGGGGCCTGAAAGCAACAGGCGACCGGCGCAGGATTGCGGAACATCCGCTCTCGCCCAAGTTGTTCATCGAGGATATGCTGCTCGAATACGCAACATTGTTTACCGGAACCTAGATCGATGGCCGACGCACCAGCCAGCCCAGTTGTAGCACGCCCCTCAGTCTTGTCCTTGCCGATCAAGGAGAAGGCGGCGCTGTATGCCGCCTACATGCCGTTTTTGACCAATGGCGGAATCTTCGTGCCGACCACCAAGCCTTACAAGATCGGTGATGAAATCTACCTGATCCTGACCTTGATGGAAGACGTCACGAAATATCCGATTGCGGGCAAGATCGCCTGGATCACGCCGGCCGGCGCCAACAACAGCAAGGCGCAGGGCATCGGCGTGCACTTCTCGGCCGACGAGAGCGGCCGCCGCGTCAAGTCGCGCATCGAGGAAATCCTCGGTGCCGCACTCGGTTCTTCGCGCGCCACGCATACGCTGTAAGCCGACGATTTCGCTGCAGCGTCCCTTTTCCGCAATATCCTTCTCCATGTCGCGAAAGCCTGGCCTAGCCGGTTTCACGCGCCTGGTGTAACCATGTCGTCATGCAACCATGTACGTAGACTCGCATTGCCACATCAATTTCCCTGAACTGGCAGCACGCCTGCCCGAAATATTGGGGAAAATGGAAGAAAACCGCG
>DASVYZ010000023.1:0-4892 GCA_036391935.1 Burkholderiaceae bacterium
CAACAGAAGGCACAACAGAAGGCACAACAGGAAGCGCAAAGCGCCGACTACATCTGAATTTGTAGGCAAATTACCTTAAATAAAATAAATAACAACATGCGATGTAATTGATTTAATTTTCGGAAAGTTAATAATATTCAAGGATTTGTCTATTGAAAATGCGTGGCGATGATGTAAAAATGGCAGGTGAAGTAGTTATATTACATTTTCGCGGCGTCGAAATATGAAATCGAACAAGATGCCGCGTCCACAATAACAAGGAGACGTAACATGCTTTTGAATAAAGGATGGCGGCGGCTTGCCGGACGTGCCGCGGGCATCGCGGCTTGCGTGCTGGCCCTGGCCGGTTGCGGTGGAGGCGATGGCGGGGCAGTGAACGACGCCGGTGCCGCCGCAAAGCGCATGGCGGTCAAGGCGGCGGCACCGGCGGTGCCGGCAGCGAATATCCGCATGCATTTCCATCGCGCGGCCGGGGTGTACAGCGGTTACGGCGTCTATTCCTGGGATGGCCCGCTGGTGCCGGACGTCACCTGGATCGTGGACCGCTTTTTATTCAACAACACCGACAGTTTCGGCGGCTACGTCGATATCCCGATCAACACGAGCAAGAGCGCGATCTGGTTCCTCGTGACCGATGCCAGCGGCAACAAGAACTGCCAGAGCGACCAGTCGGCCAAGTTCGCTCCCGACATCGCCACGGCCGGGCAGGAAATCTGGATGCTGGAAAACGATTGCACCATCTATTCCTCGCCGCCGGCGCTCACCTACGGCAACTTGAACCAGGCGCAGGCGCTCTGGCTCTCGGCCGATACCATCGCCTGGCCCGGCGTACCCAACTCGGGCAGCTACCGCCTTTATTATGCGGCCAACGGCGGCCTGGGCTCGAACAGCGGCGGCGTGACGGGGGCGGACGGCAGCGTGCCGCTGACGATCGCAGGCAGCCTCGCTTCGGCGCTGCAGGCCAAATTCCCCTATGCGGCCGGCGCCACGGCCCTGACGCTGGCGCCGGCCGATGCCGCGACCGTGGCCGACAAGCTCAGCGGGCAGTTCGCCATCGCCCAATTCGACGGCAACGGCAATATCGTGCAAGTCACCTCGCTGCAGATTGCCGGCATGCTCGACGACCTGTTTGCCGCCAAGGCGGCGACGCACCAGCTGGGCTTGAGCATCTCGCACGCGCAACGCCCGAGCTTTGCGGTATGGGCGCCCACCGCGCAATCGGTGTCGCTCAACATCTATGCCAATGCCACGGCCACGAGCGCCACCAGCTATCCGATGAGCAAGGATGCCGCGAGCGGGGTATGGACCTATGCCGCGCCCGATGCGAGCTGGACCAACCGGGCCTATTACACCTATACCGTCAAGGTGCTGTCGCGCTGGGCCGGCAATACCGTCGTCACCAATGAAGTGACCGATCCGTATTCGGTGAGCTTGAATGCCAACGGCGCGCACAGCTTCGTCGGCAATCTCGACAGCCGCGAACTGAAGCCCCCGTTCTGGGACGCGCAATGGGTTCGCGAGCCGCAAAGCCCCACCGACATCTCGCTCTACGAATTGCACATCCGCGACTTCAGCGTAAGCGACCAGACCGTTCCGGCGGCGCACCGCGGCAAATACCTGGCCTTCACCGATTTCCGCTCGAACGGCATGCGCCATCTCGAAGCCTTGCAGCGCGCCGGGCTGACGCACATCCACCTGCTGCCGAGCTTCGACTTTTCCAGCGTCAACGAAACCAATTGCGTCGTGCCGGCCATACCGAACGCGCCGGCCGACTCCACCTTGCAGCAGGCCGCGGTGGTGGCCAACCAGCCGCAAAGCTGCTTCAACTGGGGCTACGATCCCTTCCACTATGCCGCGCCGGAAGGCAGTTACGCCACCGACGCCAACGACGGCGCCGTGCGCGTCAGGGAATTCCGCGCCATGGTGCAGGCGCTGCATGAAATCGGCCTGCACGTGACGATGGACGTGGTGTACAACCATACCAGCGACGCGCAGCAAGGCCGCGATTCCACGCTCGACAAGATCGTGCCCACCTATTACTACCGCCTGCGCGCCGACGGCAGCGAAGGCAACGACAGCTGCTGTTCCGACACGGCGGCGGAAAACGCCATGATGGCCAAGCTGATGGTCGATACCGTCAAGACCTGGGCCGTGGAATACAAGATCGACAGCTTCCGCTTCGACATCATGAGCTTCGCGCCGCTGTCCGTCATCGAGCGCATCCGGCAAGCGGTGAACCAGGCCACCGGGCGCAATATCTACCTGTATGGCGAAGGCTGGAACTTCGGCATGGTGGCCAACGACGCACGCTTCGTGCAGGCGCGCCAGGCCAACCTCTACGGCACCGGCATCGGCTCGTTCAACGACCGCCTGCGCGACGCGGTACGCGGCGGCGGCTGCTGCGACAGCGGCAATGCGCTGATCTCGCAGCAGGGCTTCATCAACGGGGCCTATTACGACCCGACGGCTTCCTCGACGCAAAGCGTGAACGACTTGCTGGCCTTGGGCGACCTGGTGCGCGTCGGCCTGTCGGGCACCTTGCGCGACTACAGCTTCGTGGATCGCACCGGCACCTTGCGCACCAATGCGCAGATCGATTACTTCGGCCAGCCGGCCGGCTACACCAGGGACCCCGGCGAGACGATCAACTACATCGAAGCGCACGACAACCAGACGCTGTTCGACTTGAACGCCTACAAGATGCCGGCCGATTCCACCCTGGCCGACCGCGTGCGCGTGCAGAACATCGGCGCCGCGATCAACATGTTCTCGCAGGGCGTGCCGTTCTTCCATGCGGGGCAGGACATGCTGCGCTCCAAGTCGCTCGACCAGAACAGCTACGACTCGGGCGACTGGTTCAACATGCTCGACTTCAGCTACCAGAGCAACAACTTCGGCGTCGGACTGCCGCCCGCCGGATCGAACCAGCAGAATTGGAGCATCATGTCGCCCATCCTGACCAACCCGTTGATCAAGCCCGACAGCGCCGCGATCCAGGATGCGAGCGAATATTTCCGCGAACTGCTGGCCATCCGCAGCGACAGCGCATTGTTCCGTTTGCGCACCGGGGCCGATGTGATGAGCCGCCTGACTTTCTACAATACCGGAGCGAACCAGGTGCCGGGCTTGATCGTGGAAAGCATCGATGGGCGCAATCCGACGGTGTATCCGGGGGCGAAGTATCGGAGTGTGGTGGTGTTGTTCAATGTCGATAAGGTGGCGAAGACGATTGCTATCGGGGCTTTGCAGGGTAGGAATCTGGTCTTGCATCCGGTGTTGCAGAATTCGAGTGCGGATAGTTTGGTGCGTAGCGCGACTTATGCAAGCGGTAGCGGGACGTTTACCGTGCCTGCGCGTACTACGGTGGTGTTTGTGGAGCGGTAGGTTGCTCCTACACTCCCTCTCCTGCGGGCGGGAGAGGGTTGGGCGGGCGGCGATCCGATGAGGGGCGTTATGATTTGGTTAGGCTTATTAAGACTACGTAACGAAGTGAGAACGGTTGTTGTGTCGAATTCGAGCGCAGTCAAATCGCGACGTCCCTCACCCCTGCCCCTCTCCCGCCTGCGGGAGAGGGGTTTCTAGAAGCCGCTCGCACTTGTGAGTAAAGATTGGCCCCGCCCGCGGGAGAGAGGAGTCCTATACTGCCTGCTTCACGCAATCAACGAAGTAACCGCGCTTGCCATCGACTTCATGGCGCACCAGGCCGTGCACGTCGGTCTCGAAGCCGGGGAACTTCTCGTTGAAGTCGCGCGCAAAGCGCAGGTAATCGACGATGGTCTTGTTGAAGCGCTCGCCCGGGATCAGGAGCGGAATGCCGGGCGGGTAGGGCGTCAGGAGGATGGCGGTGACGCGGCCTTCGAGGTCGTCGATGGCGACGCGTTCGATCTCGCGGTGCGCCATCTTGGAAAAGGCTTCGGAGGGTTTCATCGCCGGCTGCATGTCGGACAGGTACATCTCCGTCGTCAGGCGCGCCACGTCGCAAGCCTTGTAGAAACTGTGGATCTGGTGGCACAGGTCGCGCAGGCCCACGCCTTCGTAGCGCGGGTTGGCCTGGGCGAACTCGGGCAGGATGCGCCACACCGGCTGGTTCTTGTCGTAATCGTCCTTGAACTGCTGGAGCGCCGTCAGCAGCGTGTTCCAGCGGCCCTTGGTGATGCCGATGGTGAACATGATGAAGAACGAATACAGCCCGCACTTCTCGATGATGACGCCGTGCTCGGCCAGGTACTTGGTGACGATCGAGGCCGGGATGCCGCTGGCGCCGAACTTGCCGTCGATCGCCAGCCCCGGGGTGATGATGGTCGCCTTGATCGGGTCGAGCATGTTGAAGTCCGGCGCCAGCTTGCCGAAGCCGTGCCAGCCGTCTTCGGCGCGGATCAGCCAGTCCTCCGGCGAACCGATGCCGTCGTCGGAAATCTCTTCCGGACCCCAGACCTGGAACCACCAGTCCTGGCCCCACTCCTCGTCCACCTTGCGCATGGCGCGGCGGAAGTTCATCGCTTCCAGAATGCTCTCTTCCACCAGGGCCCTGCCGCCCGGCGCTTCCATCATCGCCGCCGCCACGTCGCACGAGGCGATGATCGAATATTGCGGCGAGGTCGAGGTGTGCATCAGGTAGGCTTCGTTGAAGGCCCCCTTGTCGAGCTTCACTTCCTCCGATTCGCGCACCAGGATCTGCGACGCTTGCGACAGGCCGGCCAGCAGCTTGTGGGTCGACTGGGTGGAAAAGATCATCGACTCCTTGGGACGCGGCCGGTCCTTGCCGATGGCGTGCATGCCCTTGTAGAACTCGTGGAAGGTGGCGTGCGGCAGCCAGGCCTCGTCGAAGTGCAGGGTACCGATCCTGCCGTCGAGCATGCCCTTGATGGTTTCGACGTTGTAGATCACGCCGT
>DASVYZ010000024.1:0-2449 GCA_036391935.1 Burkholderiaceae bacterium
CAACTCGTATCCCGGCTGCAAGGACATCGCGGCGCATCGCTGGCCGACGTCATCGAAGCCATGGCATCAACCGCGCCTGCCAGCCTGGAACACCTGTTCCGGCAATTGCAGTCCGGTGCAATCCAGGATGACATGGCAGCCCTGGATGCCGCCGAAATCCGGCAATTGCTCAGTGCTTTCATGCGCTTGCGGCTGGGGGCAAGCGACGCGCTGTGGCGCACCGTCGAGATGCGGGCCGCACGGAAAAGCGAGCTTGCGGTCTATTATCGCGACTTGCTGCTGCGCTTGTTGCACGGTGAAAAACCTGGCGCATCGGGCGCCGCGACCGACCAGAGCGGTAATGCACAGTTGGCCAATGGCGCCGACACGGCATCAGGCCTGCCGCCATCGCCGCAGGGCAGCCCCCTCTCGGCCCGCGCCGAGACACCCGAGCCCATCGACGAACCTTACCGGCAACTCGTATCCCGGCTGCAAGGACATCGCGGCGTTTCGCTGGCCCACATCATCGAGGGCATGGCATCGACCGCGCCGGCCATGCTGGAACGGCTGTTCCGCCAATTGCAGTCCGGCGAAATCCGGGACGATATGGCGGTCCTGGACGCCGCCGAAATCAGGCAATTGCTGCTGGCCTTCCTCCGCTTGCAACTGGGAGCAAACGATACGCTGCTGCGCGCCATCGACATGCGCGCCGCCCAGGCGCAAGACAGCGCGCAGCATTATCGCTCGCTGTTGAGGCAACTTCTTCACAATCAAAAGGCCGTTCCTGGAGCGGAAAAATCTTCCGCGCAGCCGGAACCGGATTCGGCGCATGGAACGGCCCCGAACCGCCGCGGCGCCGGTTCCGCCAATCTTCGCATCGTTGCCCGCAACAATACGTCGGATATTGTTTCGTCCGACGCCACAGCGGAACAGTGGCCCGGAGCCGGCGCCAAGTACGGCCAATCCCCCACCGGGCAGACTACGCCAGCGACGCCCAAAGCGCCCCCGGAAGCGCCCTCTGAAGCGAGCGCACAATCCTCCGCCGCGGCGAATGATGCACCGGCAACGGCTTTGCCGGCCGAACTCGGCAACCGCATGGCTGCCTCCATTCGGCAGATCGTGCAGCGCCTGCATGGCGCATCCGGACCGAACATTGCGAAGACCGTCGAGGCCATGATGCACGCAGGCCCCGAAGCCGCCGGGCACCTTGAAAACCTGCTCCGCCAATTGCAGTCCGGCGGAATCGGCGGACGCGTCGAACATCTGGTCGAGCATCTGACCGGGGAAGAAGCGCATCAACTGCTTCGGGCTTTCACCTTGCCGCGTCCCCGGGATGGCCGCAGCGCTTTCCTGGACGCCATCGAGTCCCAGGCCGGCCAGGCGCGCGACGTTGCGCACTACTACCGCTACCTGCTGAGGAATTTGTTGCAGGACGAAAATCTGGATCTTGAAGCGGCCGCGGCTGCGATTGGTCCCGCAGACCACATCGGTTCCGACGGTAGCGAGCCGGCCCGGCCATTGGACGACTTGACGGCGGATGCAAGCACACAACATGACTTCGACGCCTCCCCGACCGGGCGGCTGTATCGGCAACTGGTGCAGCGTCTGCATGGCCGGCCGGGGCCGGATCTGACGCACGCCATGGTCGAGGTGACATGGAGCACGCCGGAGAACGCCTCAATTCTGGAGCACCTTTTCCGGCAATTGCGCCAGCAGGCGCACCTGCAAGCGCAAGATGGGCAGGTGCGAGGAAATGTCGATCGTCTCAGTGCGGCTGAGGCACGGCAGTTGCTGTACGCCTTCGTACGGTCGCGTGCAAACGGTGAAAGAACCGGATCGGAAAGCGAAGACTTGCTGCGCTCCATCGAAGCCGGCGCCGCCCAAGCCGTCGACGCCGACCGCTACTACCGCTATCTGCTGAAACAGGCGATTCTTCACGGGCTGTCCGCCAGTCCGCCATCCGATGCGCCCGACGCACCCGGCGCATCCGCAACCGGACATGGCGCGCCTGCACCGACCTCACGACAGGGAACACACCATCCCGAAACGGAGCACAACCCGATGACATCCAACGACACGTCCGCGCAGCATGGCCAAACGAGCGCCCCCCTCGACGCGATGGGACGGACAAACAAGCCGTCCGAAATCCTGATCGCCAACGCCGGGCTGGCGATTGCCGCAATCTACCTGCCCAGGCTATTCCACATGCTGAATTTGGCGGACGACGCGAAATTCAACAACGCACGCACGGCCGAGCGCGCCGCCCACCTTGTCCAGTTCGCGGCAAATGGGCGATGCGATACGCCGGAGTTTCACATGGCGTTCAACAAGCTCCTGTGCGGGATTGCGCTGGATACGCCCATCGTGCGGGAAATCAAGCCCTCGCCCGAGGAAACGGAAGCCATCGAAGGCATGCTCGAAGCCATCATCCGCAATTGGCGCGTCATCGGCAATACCTCCATCGCAGGCT
>DASVYZ010000025.1:0-3151 GCA_036391935.1 Burkholderiaceae bacterium
CCGTTCGGCATCGCCGTGATCCTGCTGCAGATCGCCATCCTGGTGTCGTCGATTGCCGCCCTGGTCAAGCGCAAGGAACTCTGGTACATCGCGGTGCCGGTCGGTATCGTCGGCATTGTCAGCTTCGTCAACGGCTTTTTCCTGTTCTATTGAGATAGGAAGGCGCGCCATGTTCAGCAGCAACAAGCGGCTCGTCATCCTCGACGCCGACGGCACCACCATCGATGCCTATACCGCCATCGACAAGGCCTTTTCCGCGCATGGCATGGCCCTGGGCGACGAAGAGCGCTTCCAGAAGCGGCGCCATTTGTTCAAGTACCTCGGCGGCCTGAAGGAATTTCCGTCGAACCTGCGCAAGCAGATCGGCAAGCACAAGCGCAAGCAATTGATCGCCACGCTGACCGAGGTGTACCGCGAAGAAGCCCTGCTATACCCCGGCATCGCGCCGCTGATCCAGGCCCTGATGGCGGCACCGGAGGTGCTGGTGGGCCTGGTCACGCGCAACATCACCAACGAACCGCTCGAGACGCTGCGCATCCTGTTTGCGCGCCACGAGATCGATACTGCGGCATTCGATTTCCTGGTGCACATTCCCTTGAGCGAAGAAAAAACCGCACATTTCAAGGCCGTGCGCAACGAGCTCGGCATCAACCCGGCGCGCGCCTATATCTGCGGCGACGAGCACAAGGATTACCTGGCGGCATTGCGCTCGGGCATGCATCCCTTCATGGTGTCGTATGGCTTTGAGGATTTCCGCAGGCTGACCGAGAAGTTCGAGGTGCCGGAAGAAGTGATTTCGCGCTCGCCGGAGGAGTTGCGCATGCGGTTGCTGCATGCGCTGGACATTGATGAAGCGCAGGGATCGGCTACGCCGCGGGAATTGTAGGTTGGAAGAGTCGAAGGCGTGCGACGCGCGGCGATTCCAGCCTACTTCGCGGCCCTAAATGCAGCCAAGCCCTTGGCGGCTTGCTTGCGTACCGCCCCGGCCACGACAGGCGTCCAACCCAGCAGCAAGCCCTTGACGCCCAAGGCCTGGCGCGACCAGCGCCACAGGCTGAAACTGTCGACATGACGCACGATCTTGCCGTCGCGGAAAATGAAGCTGGCCTGGATATCATTGACCACGATATTGCCGGTCTGGCTGAAGAGATAGGTCGCCACCCAGTGCGCCTTGCCGGTTTGCTCATCGGCTTCGACACCGTCGAACACCAGCGAAAAATCCTTGGCGCGCGAAGCCAGCATGCGCCACATGTCGGACGCCTCCGCGCCATGGAGCGAGGGAAATACCGGGTCGGTGAAGTGGATGTCGGGCGCGTAGCAGCTCGCCATGGTTTCCGCATCGAGCTTCTGGAAGGCGGAATAAAATTTCGTGATCAGTTCTGCATTCGGGTGCATGGATCGTCCTTATTTGGATGGTTTTTTGTCTTCGTGTGCCAATCGCATTCGACCAGATGATCGTTGACCATCCCGCAAGCCTGCATGAAGGCATAGATGATGGTCGAGCCGACAAAGTTGAAGCCGCGCTTTTTCAAATCCTTGGAAATGCGGTCGGAAACTTCGGTCGTGGCCGGCAGGCTGCCACGGCCGCTATGGCTGTTCTGGATGGTCTTGCCGTCGACGAAGGCCCACAGGTAGGCGTCGAAGGAACCGAATTCCTTTTGCACTTCCATGAAACGTTGCGCATTGTTGACGGCCGAACGCACCTTGGCGCGATTGCGCACGATGCCGGGATTGTCCAGCAATTCCTGGATCTTGTCCTCGTCATATGCCGCGACGCGCTTGACGTTGAACTTGTCGAACGCCTTGCGGTAGGCTTCGCGCTTGCGCAAAACCGTGATCCAGGACAGGCCGGCCTGCGCGCCTTCGAGGATCAGCATTTCGAACAGGCGTTGGTCGTCGTGCGCCGGCACGCCCCATTCCTCGTCGTGGTAAGCCATGTAGAGCGGATCGTCGCCGCACCAATGACAACGCTTTGCCATGTATCGTCTCCCGTTGTGCCCACGAGTATAAGGGAAACCCGCTCGCGCCGTAACGGCAAATCCTGCGGCCGAGCTGTCGCGTCCGAAAGCGGCGAGCAGGTTTTTCGCGCTTGCCGTATGCTGGCGCCTCCCTTGTCCGAATTTGCACCATGCGCCGCACCGATCTCGTCCGCCTGCTCAGCCTCGCCGCCATCTGGGGCGCATCCTTCCTCTTCATGCGCATCATCGCCCCGGTACTCGGCCCCCTGTGGACGGCCGAGATTCGCGTCGGCGTGGCAGGCACCGTCATGCTGCTGTTCCTGCTCGCCACGAAGATGAGCATGGATTTCGGGCGCAACTGGAAGGTCTACCTGATACTCGGCATCCTCAATTCGGCCCTGCCCTTCAGCTTCTTCGCCTATGCCGCGATGACGCTGCCGGCCGGCTATTCAGCCGTCGTCAACGCAACCAGCCCGCTATGGGGCGCGCTGGTCGGCGCCGTCGTGCTCAAGGAGGCGCTGACGGCGCGCAAGATCGCAGGTCTGTTTGCCGGCATCGCCGGCGTGGCGTTCCTGGTGCGCCTGGGCCCGGCGCAATTCAGCGGGCAATTGCTGCTTGCGGCCGGCGCCTGCGTGGCCGCGGCATGTTGCTATGGCATGGCTGGTGCCTATGCCAAGCTGAAATCGGCCGGCATCGCCGCCCCCATGCTCGCGACCGGTTCGCAATTGGGTGCCGCCCTGGTCATCCTGCCCGCCCTGCCCCTGGTGCCGATGCATAGCGAACCGACACCGCAAGTGCTGGCTTTCGCGATGCTCCTGGCGCTGTTGTGCACCGCCGTGGCCTACTTCATCTACTTCCGCCTGATGGCCGACATCGGCCCGACCAGGACGCTGACGGTGACTTTCCTGATTCCGATGTTTGCGCTGCTGTGGGGCGGGATTTTCCTGCATGAGGAATTCAACTTGAATTCGCTGGTCGGCTGCGCGCTGGTGGGCTTGGCGACCTGGCTCGTGCTGTTCGGCGCGAAACCCGCGCCCGTCGCTGCGCCGCAAACGGCCTCATCCGAGTGTGGCTGAAAGCGTGGCCGGCAAGGCCCCCCGCAGCGAATTGCAGACGACGATGGCTTCGGCGTTGCGCAAGTCCTCGGGGGTAATGGTGCATTCTTCCGCATTCCATGCCGGATCGTCGAGCAG
>DASVYZ010000026.1:0-9932 GCA_036391935.1 Burkholderiaceae bacterium
GGCGGCACGAGCACGGTTTTCATCCTGCCTTCCGACAAGGCAAACAGGAAGGCAATCACCACCTGCGCTTCGTCAGCGCCGAATTTGCCCATCATCTCACGCAAGGTAACGACGATGTCTCGCGGCAGGCCCAGCGCTTCGAGTTGCCCCAAAGTCGTGGGCAATGTCTTCACGTCGAGGGCGGCGCCAAGTTCCTTGTGCAAACGGCCGAGGAAAAACGACGGCGCCTCTTCCGGCGCATGGAAAATCTCCCTTGCCAGGTCTTTCGATATCCCTCTCTCCATCAGCCCCCCAGCAGCCATCATGGGAGCGGCGGAGACCGCCGCCATGTCGGCCACGGCCGCTGCCAAGTCAGCATTCGAGCCCAACCGTGCCGACCTCTTCTTGGCAAGCGCCGCCCCGCCCCAACCCGCCGGCGCCATTTGCGGCACCTGCTGCAATTGCGGCAACGTCTCGGCTTTCGCTTCGCGCTCGGCCACGACGAGGAAATTCGTCAGCGGCGTAAGCAACTGATATTCCAGCGCCAGTGCCAGCCTGGCCGGCTCGTCCTGCAGCTGATCGATATGATGGGCAACCGCCAGGCGCGCCAGGTCGGGATGTTCCACCAGCTCCGGCATGACCGAAACCGACTGCTCGCGCTCCAGCGCGAAATGCAGGCTTACGCTCCCGCTCGGCGCTGCCGCAAAGGCGGCCCAGGCCAGCACCGTGTCGCCGGCATAGAGCGCTCTCGGCAGCGGCGTCTGCCACAAGGGCTGCGCCGCCCACTCGAGCCTGGCCGTTTCGATCTTCGGCTGGCGCAGGCGGTGAAATTGCTTGAGGATGACTTCCGCCATCCCTTCCTGCGGACTGACCAGTTCAAACGCGCCGCCAGTGCATTCTGCGATGTCGCCCACGAAGCCTTCGGCCACCACCGTACCGACGCCGACCGAGAAAATGCGCTGCCCCGACTTTTTCGCCTTGCCGATCAGCGAGGCGTATTTGGCGATCTGGCCATCGGTGATGAGCAGGATGGCGTCTTGCAGCTCGCCCGCATCCCGCTTGGCCATGCGATAGCATGCATCGAGCGCGCCGCCGGTTTCGGTGCCGCCCATGTCGGCTTGCAGCCGGCTCAATTCTTCTGCGGCAGCCGCGATATTGGCCGGCGTCGCCGCAGTCAACCTGGGAAACAGATGGCGATGATCGCTGCCGAACAACGTCACGTTGAAGGCGTCGCCCGGACGCAACTGCGTCAATATTTCCAGCGCCGCCTTGCGCGCCTGGATGATGCTGGCACCGGCCATCGAACCGGAACAGTCGATCAATACATTGAGGCGCAATGGCAGCGCCTGCCGTCCGGCCAGCATGGGGACACGTAGGGCGGCGAGAGCAAGATATTGATCCTTGACGCCATCTCGCACCACGAGACAGCTATCGGTCTGCGCGGACTTGAACAGCAGCACAAAGTCGCGATCCATCGTGCAGCCTTGGGCCAGCGCAATGTGCAGCTTGCCGCCGCGCGAGGCCACGGCGAGCGTGTGTGTCGGGCTGGCCACTTCCGCCCCGGCCAGCAAGCCCTCGGCCTCGATATCGATGGAAAGCGGGTAACTCACGGTCGCGCTCGTGACCGGCACCTGGTGCGGCTGCATTTCCTCAGGCGAGGGCGTGCCATAGCGCGGCGCGATGGTGGTAGGCAGCATCAGGCGCAAGTGTTCGCCCTGCCATTGCAGGGCCATGCCGTAGCGATAGCGGATCACGCACGACTCGCCGGCCATCAGGTTGCCGAGATTCATGGTGTAAAGACCGGGACCGGCGCTTTGCAGCATGACGGCGGTATCGCCATCGGTGACGGCATCTTCGTAGGCAGCTTCGGCCTGCCGTTTTTCCACGATCATGCCGGACAACGCGCGGCCATCGAGTTCAACCTCCAGCGCCAGCAAGACCGCCCCCATGGGCAACGGAAAGGTATATACCGCTTCAATATTGGCGTTTTGCGTATTGAAATAACGCTGTTCGACTTCCACTTCGCCCAGCAGGCCGCGCAGCTTGATGCGCGCAGCGACGCCTTTCAAGGCGACGGCGGCACCGGCCCTGTCGCGCAGCAGCGCCTCGATTTCTTCATGTTTCATGATCATTTCCCTTTTGCTCCTTTTGCAGCACATGCTCATACAGTGCCATCACACCGCGCGTGAATTCGCGCACCGCCTCCGGGCTGAGGCCGGAACGCCCAGGCTCCAGCATGAGCTCCACCCCGTCGGCCACATAGAGATGACTCCAGACTTCCACACTGCCCGGCTCGCGCCTGCGCGCCGGCGGCAGGTTGCCGGAGCCGGGCGCATGCAGGATTTCCCTGATCCGCTCGAGCGACAAGCCGGCTTCCTGCCATTTGCGCAGCGCGATCAATTGCTCCAGATGGCGCTGCACATAGTACGCGCCGCGCTTTTCGCCAAACGGCCGGTCGATCAAGCCCTGCTGAATGTAGTAGCGCACCGTCCGGGTATTCAGACCGGCCAGGTTTGCCAGTTCGTCCACGCTGTAGCGTGGGATGTTGTCGTCGTCATCCATGGGCAAATAATATACACAATGAGTGTATTAAACAAGTGTATTATAAATTTATTTGAAGGCCTTATTGGCGTGCTTGGTGCCGCACTGGAGACCCGCACCCGGTCCGGCCGGTCCGAAGCGGCTTTGGGGCGCTGCCGCCAAAACTTGATCGACATCAAGAAACCGGCAAGGTTTTCCCGGACCGCCGGCGCATTCGGGTCGCCCGGGCCTTATGATGAATACCACGTTCCGCGCTGATGCTCCGCCCCGACAAAACCATGGCCAAGATATTCCCGATCCACCCCAAGCACCCCGAACGCATCTGTTGGGGTTGCGACAAATACTGCCCGACAGACCGCATGGCCTGCGGCAACGGATCGGTGCGCACGCCTCATCCCATGGAGTTGTTCGGCGACGATTGGCAGGATTGGGGCTTGGCGGCGGCGCAAGAAGCCGACGCGCCCCAATGCGCAGACGCCTGACCTGACAATCGGCCGGGCTCAGGTCGGCAATGCCGCCGCCTTCGGACGTGGCGCGGAACCTGATTGCTCAGTTTGCCGGCGGCCCGATCTCACCGAATTCGACCGGCCACCTGGCATAAACAAGATGGACGTTTTCGCTTTCCAGGAAGGCGAAAAAGCGCTCGCATTCCTCCTCGGTCGCTACCATGGTGATTTCGACCGGCTGGTCGGCCAACTCGAAGAAACGGGCCGAGTGCAGACGCTTGTGATGGCCGAAGCCCAGCGTGCCCATGAACACCGTCGCGCCGCGTATGCCGTGCTCGCGCGCGGCGTCAACCAGCCAGTCATGCATGGCAGCATGGCGGTGCCGCTTGTTCTGCTCCGTGAAAAATTCCAGTTGATAGCCTTTCATGACGCCTCCTGGGTCTGTCCCTCGCTCTTGCAGTATAGGCTGGCGGCCGGTGCGCCGTCCCCATTGCGATTTGCCTGAAAGTATCGGAGACGGACAGGAAACGGTATCATCGCATCCATCGATATTTTTCTGCCCGGGAGCATCATTGGACGTTACGATTTACCACAACCCCGCCTGCGGCACCTCGCGCAATACCCTGGCATTGATCAGGAATGCAGGAGTCGAACCTGTCGTGATCGATTACCTGGGACATCCGCCGGCACGCGAAGACTTGCGCAACATGATTGCCAAAGCGGGCTTGACCGTGCGCGATGCGATGCGCGCCAAGGAAAAGGCTTACGCCGAACAAGGCTTGCATGACCCCGCCTTGAGCGACGAACAATTGCTCGATGCCATGCTGGCCACGCCGCTGCTGATCAACCGGCCCTTCGTCGTGACGCCTTGGGGCGTGCGCCTGTGCCGCCCTTCGGAACTCGTGCTGGACATTCTGCCGCTGCCGCAACAGGGGCCGTTCGCCAAGGAAGATGGTACGCCCGTCATCGACGCCAAGGGGCAGCGCGCGACGAACGGCTAGTCACGGCTTCACACACTCCCAACCTCGTGAAACTCCCGCACTTTATTGCTCTGCTGGGGCTCCTTGCCGCCTATACAGTTAACGCGGCACCAGCGCAATGCAACTATCAATTGCTGGTCAGCTTTCCGGTCAAGTTCCAGGACCTCACGTTGAGCGTGGAAGGCAGCATCAACGGAAACTCTGCCGACATGATCGTCGACACCGGTGCCGACCTTGGCACATTGACGCGCGACGCCGCAAACCGACTGGGTTTGAAGCTGATACCGCTGAGCGGACATTCCTATGGTTTCGGCGGAGAGGCCAAGACCTACAAGACCATGGTCGATGAGATTGTGCTGGGGCCATGGAAATTCCAGAAGCAAGTCATGATGGTGAGTGACGACGTGCTGCCGCACCATGATGCGCTGATCGGGGCGAAATTCCTGCTTCAGTCCGACCTTGAAATGTCGATGAGAACGCAGGAACTCAAAATGTTCAGGCCGGAAAACTGCAAGGATGCATTTCTCGCCTATTGGGACGCCAATGCGCAAGACATCCCTTTGGAAAAGGCGCCTGTGGGCGACCCGCGACCGGTGGTGATGGTGGAATTGAACGGAAAGAAGCTCCGCGCCCTGGTCGACAGCGGCATGCAGGTTTCCGCCATCAATCTTGCGGCCGCGGCCAAACTGGGCGTGACGCCGCAAACCGAGGGTGTGGTCGAGGAAGGGCACGTCGCGGGGCTGGGCAAGCAGGAAGTCAAACGCTGGCGAGCGAAGTTCCAGAGCTTCGCCATCGGCGGCGAAACCATCAAGAACCCGCAAATTACCATGTTCGACATGTTTGGTGCGGCCAAGTCCGATTCGGACAGGACAGGCGATATCATCTTCGACGACGAAGAGGCGGACATGGTGCTGGGCGCAGATTTCCTGCGCGCCCACCACGTGCTGTTTGCGGTCAGCCAGCGACGCTTCTATTTTTCCTATCTCGGCGGAAACGTGTTCGACCTTAGCGCAATGGGTGTGCCGTCGGCAGACCCGATGGCTACGCACTAGAGCCTGTTATGAACTCCGCGGTGTTGCAGCGCGTCCGCGGCAATCGGAAGACACGGCTACAATAGCCGCTCGAACAAAATTCAGCACTCCACAAGGGTGCAAAAAATCGGAGGCTACCGTCATGCGCCTATCGCTCGCCACCCTGCTGCTTGTCTTCGCCCAGTCTGTTCTGCCGGCCCACGCCGGCCAGTTGACCATAGAACGCCTCCATGCCGATCCAGCCCTGTCCGGCCCCGGCGTGCGCCAGCTGCAGGTGGCGCCGGACGGCTCGCGCGTGACTTTCCTGAGCGGCCGGCCCGACGACCAATTCCAGCTCGACCTGTGGGAATTCAACCTGCACGACAAGTCGCTGCGCCGCCTGGTCGATTCCAAGGCGCTGGTGCCGGAAGAAAAACTGTCCGATGCGGAAAAGGCGCGCCGCGAGCGCGAGCGCACCGCGGCCTATCACGGCATCGCGCATTACGACTGGTCGCCCGACGGCAAGCAGATGCTGGTGACCCTGGCCGGCAAGCTCTACCTGGTCGACGTGAACCATCCCGATGCTGCGCGCCTGATCGCCAGCGGCGACGTGATCGATCCGCAGATTTCGCCCAAGGGGCACTACGTCTCTTACGTGCGCGACCAGAACCTGTTCGTGCTCGACCTGGCCGGCGGGGCCGAGAAGCAGCTGACCAAGGACGGCGGCGGCATGGTGCACAATGCCGAGGCTGAATTCGTGGCACAGGAGGAAATGGACCAGACCAGCGGCTATTGGTGGGCGCCGGACGACAGTGCCATCGCCTACAAGCGTTTCGACGAAACCCAGGTGCCCGTGGCGCGCCGCTTCGAGATTTATCCTGCGCGTACCGAGGTGGTCGAACAACGCTACCCCGGCGCCGGCGACCCCAATGTCGTGGTCGGCCTGGCCCTGGTCTCCCCGGTCAGCGGGGAAAGCCGCAACATCGATCTTGGCCCCGACAAGGACATTTATCTCGTGCGCGCCGACTGGAGCAGCGACGCGCATGAACTGGTGTTCCAGCGCGAAGCGCGCAACCAGAAGCGGCTCGACCTGGTTGCCGTCGATGCGAAGAGCCTGGCGCAACACCTGCTGTTTTCCGAAACCTCCAAGACCTGGATCCAGATCGGCGACAACAAGCCGGTCTTCCTCGAGCATGCCAAGGCTTTCCTCTGGCCTTCCGAGCACAGCGGGCGCAAGCACCTTTACCTGTATTCGCTCGACGGCAAGCTGCTGCACGCGGTAACACAAGGCGAGTGGGGCATCGACGACTTGCTCGCCGTCGACGAAAAAGCCGGCCGCGTCTATGTCTCGTCGAACCGCGATGCCGTGATCGACAAGCAGGTCTATGCGCTGGCGCTCGATGGCAGCACGGCCGACAAGCCCAAGCGCATCACGCAGGCCGACGGCTGGCATGAAGCCAAGTTCGCACGCCATGGCGAGACCTTCGTCGATACCTGGTCCGACCCGGATACGCCGCCGCAAGTCTCGGTACGCAATCCCGATGGAAGCTTCGTCACCTGGCTCGAACACAATGAATTGAACGACAGCCATCCCTACGGCCCCTATCGTGCAAACCACCTGAAAACCGAATTCGGCACGCTGCAGGCGAGCGACGGCCAGACCATGCATTATTCGCTGATCAAGCCCAAGGATTTCGATGCATCCAAGCGCTACCCGGTGTTCGTTGAGGTCTATGGCGGACCGCATGCGCAAATCGTGGAACGGCGCTGGGGCAGCTTGTTCGAGCAATACATGGCCCAGCACGGCTACGTGGTGTTCCGGCTCGACAACCGCGGCTCGTACCGGCGCGAGCGCAAGTTCACCGATGTGATCTACCGCAATCTGGGCCAGCATGAAGTGGAAGACCAGTTGCGCGGCATCGATTGGCTGGCGCAGCAATCCTATGTCGATGCCAGGCGCATCGGCGTATTCGGCTGGAGCTATGGCGGCTTCATGACCTTGCGCCTGCTCGAGGCCGGTTCGGATCGCATCGCCCTGGGCGCGGCTGTGGCCCCGGTGACCGATTGGCACCTGTACGACACGCACTACACCGAGCAATTCCTGGACCGCCCGCAAGACAATGCGGAGGGTTACCTGCAAAGCGGCGTGCCGTCCCATCTGGATGGCCTGCACTCTCCTTTGCTGCTGGTGCACGGCATGGCCGACGACAACGTGCTGTTCGTCAATTCGACGCAATTGATCGCCGACCTGCAAAAGCGCGGCGTCTTGTTCGACTTGATGACCTATCCCGGGGCCAAGCATGGCATCACGGGGCCGGCCAACCAGAACCACGTGTTCCGCACGATTGCCAGCTTCTTCGACAGCCATTTCGGCACCGATGCCGGGAAGCCGTGATCCTGTCAAAAAACCGGGTTAGAGTAGTTGTTTTTCACGCTTACGGATTTCGCCATGGCTCAAGCGCGCCGCATTGTCTTCGCTCTCGTCCTGTCCGCCCTGCCCGGCTTGGCGCTGGCGTGGAATGCGCAGGGACATCAGGAGGTCGGTGCCGTGGCCGACCGCATGATCGCCGGCACGCGCGCCGAACAATGGGTGCACGCGCTGTTAGGCGAGCGCAACTTGGAAACGGTCTCGGTCTGGGCCGATTGCGCCAAGGCCACCAGGTCTGCGGACGACGTCAATTTCGTCTACCAGGACAATCCCAAGTACGCGGAATGCGCGGTGTTCAATACGCCGGAAGACAAGGCGCGTTTTGAAAGCTACGTCTCGCGCAACTGGAAGCAATGCGGCCCGGTGCATGGCACCGAGTATTGTCACAGCCAATACCACTATGCCGACGTCTCCGGCCTGCGCGACCATTACGACCGGAGCTATGCCGGCACCAACAACCACGACGTGGTGCATTCAATCAACGCCGCCATCGCCGTCTTGCGCGGGCAGGCGCCCGATGCGCCGTTCTCGATCGCCGACAAGCGCGAAGCCTTGATGCTCTTGACGCACTATGTGGGCGACATCCACCAGCCGCTGCATGTGGCGGCGCTTTACCTCAACGACAAGGGCGAAACGGTCGATCCCGACCGCACCGGCTACAAGCTGGGGCAAGATACCGCCGGCGGCAACAACATCGTCGACGACAAGAAGCTGTTTCATGGCGAATGGGATGCGCCTCCGCCCGATCTGATGGCCAACGGTGCGCCGGTCGAAAAACTGTTGAAACTGGCGCGCGCCGTGCCGCCGACCAAGGGCAAGCTCGATACCTGGTCGGCCAGGTGGGCCAGCGATTCGGTCAGGCTCGCGCCGCAAGTGTTCGGCGGCTTGCGCTTCACGATGCGCGCGCCCCTGGGCGAGGACGTGGAAAACAGCCCGGAGAAGTGGGATGTGGCCGGCATCGACAGCGGCTACCTGGCCAAAGCCGATGAGATCAAGCTGGAACAGATTGCCAGGGCCGGCGCGCGCTTGGCGCAATTGCTCGAAGCTATCTGGCCGCAGGCCGGACCGGGCCCGGAAACTGCGAAATAAGCTTATTCCGCCGCTGCGCCGACAAAGATTTCCGCCACGCGGCGTTCCTTGAAGGTGAACATCACCCCGCCGTAGAGCGACCCGGCCACGAACAGGTCGGGCATCTTGCTTTCATCCTTGCTCCATTCCTTGGCATACGCCTTGGTGACATCCTGTTCGCTGGCGCCGAGGCCGATGCCGCGGCTGGTCTTGAGCGTGCTGGCGCCGTGAATCTTGATGGTCTGCACCGTCTTCTTGCCCCCCTTGCGCTCGGAGGCCATGCCGAGATCGACGCCGCAGGCGAAATGCCATTCCTGGTGGAAGGCGCCATCGGCGTCCCATTTCTGTTCCTTGCCGGCCGTCACCGGGCAGGCAACGGCCTGCTTCGCCTCGGCTTCGGAAAGATGCAAGCGCAAGGCGCCAAGGTGTTCTGCGGTGGAAATATCCGGCGGATCGGCCAGGACGGGCACGGTGACCATGGCGACAGGCAGCAACAACAGCAGGGACAAGCTCTTCACGGCATTCACTCCTGGCAGGTGTGGAGTGTCAGCCTAGCACGAAGCGAGGCGCAATGCTTGTCGTTTCAATATCGATTGGCAATGCACGGACCGCAACAACGGTTCTCAGCCGGCGCTCAGCTCACGTTCGAGCAACTGTTGCAGTCTGGCCGGGTCAAGTGCACCGTCAACGCGCTGCACAATGCGCCCATTGCGGCCTATGACGAAGGTCGAAGGCACGGCATGCAAGCCGCCGAACGCATGGGCCGCCGCGTCGTCTATGTCGAGCGCGACGGCAAACGGCAGATGGCGCGTCTCGGCATAATCGACCACGATATTCGGCGGGTCGTAGCTGGCCGCCACAGCCACCACGTCCAGACCGCGCGCATGCAGGCGGGTATACGTATCGGCCAGCATGGGCATCTCGCGCACGCAGGGCGCGCAGCTCGGCGCCCAAAAATTGACCAGCACTACCCTGCCTTTCAGGGCTTGCAATGACACCTTCTCGCCCTTGATGGTCGTGAATACCACCGCCGGCGCCGATGCCGGAAAAAGATAGGCCGTTGCGATCGCAATAACGGCGATTACGGCGAAGATGGCAAAGGACCGGCGACTGTGGATTTTGCGCGGCATGGTCGGGACAGGTTGTGAAGCCGCCATTATAGCGACACACCTCCATTCCTCGTCGCAAGCCTGTCAGGCGCCTACCGTAGGTAAAACTACCTATGTCCTCAGGTAGTTCTCAGGATTGTTGCTCCATGGGCACGCCCCTAGAATCGGCTTCATGCTTCGGTGGCTGCGGGTATAGTGCCAGTCGGTACCCGCCCCGAAACCGGTCCGCGCCTTGCCGGACGCAACAACGGAATCACCATGAGAACATTCGGCATCAAGACAGTACGGAAATTGGCGGCGGCGCTGGTTGTATCGCTTTGCTTCAGCGCCGGCGCGCATGCAACGGAATTGAACATCTGGGTCATGACCAC
>DASVYZ010000027.1:0-2451 GCA_036391935.1 Burkholderiaceae bacterium
TCAACCCGGATCGACACGATTCCCTGTGGGACGGCCTACCTGCAGGCCGAATCCGCCAAGACTGAATTCTGGAAGAAGCGACTTCGAAGAAGTGGGAACGTGAGAGTTGGACTGGCTTGGGCAGGTAACAAGACCATGAGAAAAGATTACTTGCGTAGCCTTCCACTACAAGCCATGGCCCCATTGCTGGAAACGGTCGGCATTCATTTCATCAGCCTGCAAAGCGGCGGTTCGGCAGAGATTGCTGCCAGCGGTCTGAGCATCACTGACTGGATGCAGGAAGCCCCGGATTATGCCGACACGGCGGCATTGATCGCCAATCTTGATCTGGTCATCTCGGTCGATACGGCCGTAGCTCATCTGGCCGGCGCACTTGGCGTGCCGGTATGGTTATTGAACCGCTTTGAAAGCGAATGGCGTTGGCTAGCCGAAGGCGATCATTCGCCATGGTACCCACACACCCGGATTTTCCGTCAGCCAGCCCTGCATGACTGGCATACCGTGATAGCGCAAGTGAAGCAGGAGTTGCGCCTATTGGTTGAGCAAGAAGCGCTTAGGCAACGTCGAGAAAGTACCGGCTTACTGAACAAACTGATCCGTATTCTGAAGATCGGCCGCAGCGAACCATCCACGTAGACGGCACGACACTACGGAGCTTCCGATGAAGTCCATTCTTCTGGCCGTCTCGCTTGCGCTTGCCGCCCTCCCCGCCGCAGCCGCGCTCGACAACGGCGCCGCAGCGCCGAATTTCACCGCCCAGGCATCGCTGGGCGGCAAGGTCTACATATTTTCACTGGCCGACTCGCTGAAGAAAGGCCCCGTGGTGCTGTACTTTTACCCGGCCGCCTTCACCTCCGGCTGCACGATCGAGGCCCATGAATTCGCCGAGGCGGTCGACCAATACAAGGCGCTCGGTGCGACTGTCATCGGCGTGTCGCACGACGATATCGAAACGCTCAACAAGTTTTCGGTCAGCGAGTGCCGCAGCAAGTTCGCCGTGGCTGCCGATACGGATCACAGGATCATGAAGTCTTACGACGCGGTCATGCCGGTCATGAGCGACTATGCCAACCGCACGTCCTACGTGATTACGCCGGACGGCAAGGTGCTCTATTCCTATACGGCGCTCTCGCCGGACAAGCACGTGGAGAATACGCTGGCGGCCTTGAAGAAGTGGAAGGCCGATAACGCCCGGAAATGATCAGGCTTTGGTGCTGATGAGGTTCCCTGCCGAACTCGCACCCTGCACCTTGTTCAGGGTCGATTGCAGGAAGCTGGCAAGGCTGGGCGTGTTGCCGCTCGAACCCTGGCTGCTCAAACCTTGATTGGAAAACAGCGAATCGAAGCTGTTCTGCAAGGCGGCCAGCGGCGAACCCGGCGTGCCACTGCTCGATGAAGTGGAAAACGGATCGGTGGCGTCGCTGCCGCCGCCGGAGGCGGAAGCGAACATGGAATCGAGCGAATTGGCCACGTTGCTCCTGACTTGAAAAATCAGGTTTTGCAGATTGGATTCGAGGCCGCTCTGACCGGTGCCGGTACCAGTACCGGCACCAGCGCCGGAACCGGCGGCAGGATCGCTTGCGCCGCTTTGCGTTTGCAGCGCGGCCGCAAGGCTTTGCACCAGCGAATTCACCTGGTCCGATCCCCCGGAGCCGGCATTGATGCCCAGCTCGGACAGCGCCTGGCTCAAGGCCGTGTTCAATTGCCCGCCCTGCCTGGCCGATGCCGCGCCGGACGCGCCTGCCCCGGTCGTGCCGTTTTGCGCATTCAATTGCGCCAGCTCCGCATAGAGCGTGGCGTTGTAATTGCTCGAATTGCCGATACCGTTGACGGACATGGCGATGCTCCTTTGCGCGTCGGCGCAACGTACAACCTGTTCCGATTATACGCGGGTCGACAGGCCGGGCGTCGACATGCCGGCTGGGGCAGCCATTGCGCTATAGGCTGAAACGGCGCTGCTGCCGGCATCGGTCAGGCCGCTCGCCTGATGCGGGCCGTGGCGTTGACGGTGCGCCTGCAGGCCTTGCACCGCATTGCCATCGCCGCTGCCGCTGGCTTGCACCGCCTCGATCAGCGAAGCCATGTCGAGGGAATCGGTCGAGGAGACGCCGCCCACGGCATTGACTTGCAAGGCGCCGCCGGCCGATTGCGCCGCGCTCGAACCGTTCAGGCTGCCGACCAGGTTGGCAAAGCTGACCTGCAACTGGCTGGGCGCGCTCGATGCCGCAGAATTGCCGTGCGGCTTATGTTTCTGCAACGCCTGCAGGGCGGAATTTTGCGTGCTGGCAATGCTGGCTGGCGCGGACATGGAACCTCCGATTGAAAAGTCGGGATTGCTCAGGGCGAGGAATCCCGACTTCATTATCAGAGGCGCGCTAAAAAGCAAAATGGGGAATAAAGCGGTAGTTCCGGCTCAGTTTGCGGGATTTGGTTGCCGGTTTAATGCCGGCT
>DASVYZ010000028.1:0-1878 GCA_036391935.1 Burkholderiaceae bacterium
CGACGGCTTTTTTGCGGACAATGCCGGGTTGCACGGCATAGGCTTTGATCAGGCCGGTGTCAGGAACCAGCCGGCCCGTGACAGCGCTATGCTTGGTATAGGTTTTGCAGTAGGCAAAAACGCATAAGGCCAAGGCGAAGGCAGAAAACAGCGCGGTTAAGACGGTAAAGGTGACTGGACGGACGAGAGTAATGCCGCCGAGAGCCCCCCCCGTGTCAGAATAGTTGTCGCCCCGATAGAAATCTGAACTTGGGGGCGATAAAGGTAGAAAAAATTGGCACGATACGGACAAGAATTTAAAGATAGAGCAGTAGCACGCTTATTGCCGCCGGAGAGCGCGGCAGTGGAAGTGGTGGCACAAGAAATCGGCATCGGAATATCGACGCTGGAGCGGTGGCGCGCGGATGCGCTGTCCAGACCCGCTCGCGAGCGGGTCTGGACAGCGGCGGCCCGATTCGAAGCCGTGTTGGCAACGGCGGCCATGAGTGAAGCGACCCGGAGCGGCTGGTGCCGCGAGCACGGCGTGTATCCGCAGGAACTCGAACGGTGGCGGCAAGCAGCTACGCAGGCGCTGGCTGCTCCGGAAGACGTACGGGCCAGTCCGCAGCAAACCAAGCAGGATCGGCGCCGCATCGCCGAGTTGGAGCGCGAGCTGCGCCGCAAGGAGAAGGCGCTGGCCGAGACGGCAGCGTTGCTGGTGTTGTCAAAAAAAGTCGCGGCGATCTTCAACAAGAACCAGGGCGAGGACGAATGATCGGCCTCGAAGATCGCCAGACGCTGGCCCATGACATTGAACAGGCGCATCGGAATGGAGCGCGCTTGCGGCTTGCTTGCGTAACTGCGGGCATCACTTTGCGCACGCTGCAGCGCTGGAAGGCTGGTAGCGGTTTGCTGTGCGGCGATGGCCGGCCGCAAGCGGTACGGCCAAAGCCGGGGCACGCCTTGAGCGCGGCCGAGCGCGAACAACTGGTGCGGGTGGCCAACACCTCGCGCTTTGCCGACATGCCGCCGGCGCGCATCGTGCCCATGCTGGCTGACGAAGGCGTGTACCTGGCCAGCGAATCGACGTTCGCCCGGGTGCTGCGCGAACAGGGGCAGAATGCGCATCGAGGGCGCGCAAAGACGCCGCAGGCGAGTCGTCCGCCGACCACGCATGTGGCGCATGCGCCGGGCCAGGTCTGGTGCTGGGACATGACCTACTTGCCGAGCCAAGTGGCAGGCCGCTGGTTCCATCTGTACCTGATCCTGGACCTGTACAGCCGCAAGATCGTTGGCGCTGAGGTGCATGACAGCGATGATGCCGACCATGCCGCGCAACTGGTCAAGCGATGCGCGCTCGCCGAGGGCATTCATGCCTTGCCAACCAAGCCGGTCCTGCATGGCGACAACGGCGCCACGCTCAAGGCAACGACCGTGCTGGCGATGCTGCAGTGGCTGGGCGTCAAGCCGTCGTACTCGCGACCGCGCGTGTCGGACGACAACGCCTATGCCGAAAGCCTGTTCCGCACCGCCAAGTACCGGCCGGAATTCCCGGTGGCGGGCTTCGCCGATCTCGACCACGCCCGGCAGTGGGCTGCTGCGTTCGTGCACTGGTACAACCATGAGCACCGGCATAGCGGCATCCGGTATGTCAGCCCGGCGCAGCGGCATGCCGGCGCTGATCACGCGATCCTGCAACAGCGTCATGCGTTGTATTGCCAAGCGCGTGAACGCAATCCGCGCCGCTGGTCCGGCAAGACGCGCAACTGGACGCCAATCGGTGCCGTCACGCTCAATCCGGAACGCGACGCCGTCATCAATGCGCATTTGGGTGAGATCGATAAACATAAACAGCCGTTGGCTGCATGAGAGAGGCGACAACTACCTTGACACGCGCCG
>DASVYZ010000029.1:0-4281 GCA_036391935.1 Burkholderiaceae bacterium
GTGGCTTCGAACAGCTCGCCATCGGCCTCGCGCAAGACTTCCGGCAGGTTCTGGATGCGTTCCTGGTCGGTCTTGCGGATGAAGGAAGGGAAGGGGCCCACGACTTCGCCCGCCAGGTTGGCCGGAACCGGCGCTTCCCACTTCCCGATGCCGAGCAAACCGCTGAAATCCAGCTTGCGCGCGGCGGCAAGGTCGTCTCCGATCAGGCCGACGATCTCCGGGAAGCCGGCCAGCGGCAGGATCAAGCCTTGCGATACCTGGCCGCGCAGCTTGATCGTGCGCAGGCGCACGCCTTCCTTGTCGTTCCACACGATGCGGTTCTTGGCCAGGAAGAGGTAGCGTTCGTCGCCCAGCGGCAGGAAGGCGTCGATCTCGAAATAGACGCAGGCATCGCCGGGCAGGAACTCACCCTTCTTCACCACGACTTGCCAGCCTTCCACACTGGCGCATTCGATCGCGTCGGCACCCTCGATAGGTCGGATCGCGCCGACCTGGCGCACCGTCACCAGCCTGCGCTTGTTTTCTTGTCGCAGTTCGATTTCACTCATATCCGGTCACTCTTATTTTCTTCTGTTGCTCAATTTCGATTTTTGATGGAAGCCATCGGGCTTGGTCTTGATCCACGCCACGAACTTTTGCATGGCTTCGTTTTCCAGCAAGGCTTCCACCGTGTTGTAGCGCCGTGCCAGTTCGGTTTCGCTGAACAGTGCATGGATCTGGCGATGGCAGATGCGATGCAAGGCTTGCGTCGTCTTTCCGCCCTCAGTCTTCGGCACCAGATGGTGCTTATCCAGATTGGCCGGCGGGATAGGGCGGCCGCACAAGGGACAAATGGGACGGATTTCCGGTTCTTTATTCATCTTCATCTTGCGTCATTCATGTTCCGGCCAACAAAAAGCCCGGATTCCTGTTCTGGTTTCCGGGCCCGGTGTTGAACTTGGCAGCACTTATGCGATGCGCGGTCTGGGCTTTTCCCGGAAGGTGACACGATAGGGGCGATTTGCGCCAAGCGATGCGCCGCCGCCGACTGCGGCCGACAAGGGCGCAATCAGGGAGACGTCGGTCTGTTGTGCTTGCATGAACATCGCTATTGGTCGTGCTGATTGATTGTGCTGTGAGCTTCCGGCTGGAAACGGTGTGCGCATTATTCCATCGCTTAGCCGCGAGCGCAAGAAATAATTTGCCCTATGTGCAAATTATTTGCATTTATGTTGGTGGTGGTTGGTCTTGATTTTGTCTTGACAGGTGACTGAATGGTCACCTATTATGTTTTTCATGGACGAGGTATTCAAGGCGCTGGCCGATCCGGCGCGCCGCACCCTGCTTGATGAATTGTTCAAGCAGGATGGGCAAACCCTGCTCGAATTGCAGCAGGCCCTGCCGACGATGACGCGCTTCGGCGTGATGAAGCATTTGAAGGTGCTCGAAGACGCGCATCTGGTCGTCACGCGCAAGTCGGGGCGGGAAAAGCTGCATTTTCTCAACCCTGTGCCTATCCGCCTCATCCATGACCGTTGGGTCAACAAGTTCACCGAGCCTTGGGTCACTGCATTGAGTGATTTAAAGCGCAATCTGGAGGATGAGAACGATGGAAAAGGTGTATGAAATCTATATCAAGACCACGCCCGAGCGGCTGTGGCAGGCGATCACCGATACCGAGCTGCGCAGCAAATACACTTTCGGCGCCATGGTGGAATCGAGTTTCGAAACCGGTTCGCGCTACCAGGCATCGGGGCAGGGGGCGCTGATCTTCTGCGGCGAAAATATCGAAGTCGATCCGCCGCGCCGTCTGGTGCAAACCTTTCAGGCGCAATGGAGCGAAGAGATCAAGAGCGAAGGCGTTTCGCTCGTGACCTGGGAAATCGAACCGGTCGGGCGCGATTCCTGCTGCCTGACCGTTACGCATAGCCGCTTGCGCGAAGGCGCCAACCCGCAGCTTTACGGCGGCTGGCCCATGGTCCTGTCGGGCTTGAAGACCTTGCTTGAGACTGGCGGGCAGTTGACTACGCCCGGTTCCTTGCGTTGGGTGGGAGACGTTTATGCGTAAGCTGGCCGTGTTCAACAATATCTCGCTCGACGGTTATTTCTGCGATGCCCGAGGCGGCATGGATTGGGCCAAGATGGACAACGATGCCGAATTCAACGCTTTCATCACGGAAAATGCGCGGGGCGGCGGCGTGCTTTTGTTCGGCCGCGTGACCTATGACTTGATGGCGGGCTTCTGGCCAACGCCGGCGGCGCAGCAAATGATGCCGGAACTGGCGGAGAACATGAACAAGGGCCCCAAGGTGGTGTTCTCGCGCAGCATGGTCGAGGCGGGCTGGAACAATACCACGCTGGTGCGTGACGGCATGATTGAGACCGTGCGCCGCATGAAGCTGGAAGGCGGCCCCGCCATGGTAATTCTGGGCAGCGGCAGCATTGTGGCGCAATTGGCAGCCGTCAATCTGATTGACGAATATCAGGTGGTAGTCAATCCAATCGCGCTCGGGGCAGGGCGCAGCATGTTCGAGGGTTTGCCGCAGGCGATGAATTTACGCTGCACCTTGTCACGTACGTTCAGGAATGGGAAAACGTTCTTGAGCTACGAGCCGTTGAATTGACTTCGAACCGCAGGTTGTGCCGGGCTACGCCGGCGCTCGGCGCTCGGGGCGCGACGCCCGGCACAGCCTGCGTTTATTGATTTGCGACGACAACGCGGCGGGGATCCTGCACGACGATGCGCATCTTTACGCCGCGCTGCAACAATTCTTCATAATCTTTCGGCCGCATGACGGCAATCGCTTTTTGCCCATTGTTCCACAGGGGAATGAAGGCATCCACATCCTTCAACCCCAGTTGCGGTTCCTGCCGGCGCCCGAAATCGAGCTCGTCATTGGTTTCCCCAACTGTGATCATGGTGCGGCGCAGGTAGAACGGCAACGATTGTTCATAGGTGCCGATGGTGTAGAGCGTGGTTTGCGGCGTCAGTTCCGCCGTGATGGCGGGCACGAGCAGATAGCCGGCGCGGTATTGGCCGTAGGTCTCGGTACCGAGTATCACGAGTTGTCCGCCGAAGAAGCCGCCGGCCGCCAGCGCCAGCGTGGCAATGGTGGCGAGGTCGGCATGCTTTTTCTTCGTGGCCCAGAATACGCATAGGCTGGCGCCGAGCATGACGGCGCAGGCGGCGATGACCCAGGGCCGGGTCGCGGCATAGCCGGCGACCTCAAGAGGCTCGTGGCCGAAATGCCCCAGCCGGGGCACGAAGGCCAAGCCGACCACGGCGATCAAGGCCAGCAGGCCCGCCGCGATATTCCATGAGCGCGCATTCGCCTGCTGCAGGTGACAAGCGATCAGCAGCGCCAGCGCCGGGAAGATCGGCAGGATGTAATGCGGCAGCTTGGAACTCGAAATGCTGAAGAAAAAGAAGATGAAGCCGGCCCAGAGCAAGAGCATCAGCTTGGGGCGGAAGGCCGTTGATGCAGCTTCGCGCCGGCCGGCCCACAGGCTTTGCGGCAGCAGACCGAGCCAGGGCACGATGCCAGCGATCAGCATGGGCACGAAATAGTAGATCGGCCCCTCGCGGTGATGGACTTTGCTGAGGAAGCGCTCGACATTTTCGTGGTAGAAGAAAAAGTAAGGATGTTCCGGATTCTTCATTGCCACCAGCACGAACCACGGTGCGGCAATGGCGAAGCACAGGATAAGGCCCGAGACGAGATGCAGCCGCGTCCATAATTTCCAGTCGCGTGTCAGCAGCGTGTACAACACCAGCACCGCCCCCGGCAGCACGATCCCAATCGGCCCCTTGGACAGGAAGGCCAGGGCCATCCCCACCCACGACACCCACATCCAGTTGCGCCGTTCGCTGTCACTCGCGTCATCGCGCTGCGCCAGCAGCATGCCGGCCAGCGTCAGGGCCATCATGCCCGAGAGCCCCATGTCGAGCACATTGATATGGGATAGCCCGGCCCACCAGAACGAGGAAGCCAGCACGATGCCGGCCGTGGTGCCGACCCAGGGATTGAAGACGCGCCGCCCAGCATGGAACACTAGGATCACGCCAAGCAAGCCGCACAAGCCCGACCACAGTCTCGCCTGCCATTCGCCGAGGCCGAAGAGCTCGAAGGTTGCCGCATTCATCCAGGTCTGCAGCGGCGGCTTTTCGAAGTACTTGAGTCCGTCCAGGCGCGGGGTAATCCAGTCGCCGGTGCTAACCATTTCACGCGCCATTTCGGCGTAGCGTCCTTCGTCGCTCGGCACCAGGGTGCGGGCGCCGAGCGCATAAAACCAGACAAGGAG
>DASVYZ010000030.1:0-3175 GCA_036391935.1 Burkholderiaceae bacterium
TCGCGGGAAGCGAATACTGGTGGTTCAACGTCAACGACAACGATCGCATCGATGTGCTGCCGGAAAAGAAACGCTATGAACCCGGCGAAGATGCGGTATTCCAGGTGCGCATGCCCTTCCGCAGCGCCACGGCCCTGATCGCGGTCGAGCGCGAAGGCATCATCGATACCTATGTGCGCCCACTCGACGCCGCCAAGCCGAGCTTCACGATTCCCGTCAAGCCCGGTTACGCGCCCAATGTCTACGTTTCGGTGCTGGTGGTCCGCGGCCGCGTCGCGAGTGTACAGCCGACGGCCCTGGTCGACCTCGGCAAGCCCGCCTACAAGCTCGGCATCGCCAAGCTGCAGGTCGGCTGGCAGGCGCATGAATTGAACGTCAAGGTCGACACGGATAAGCAGGTCTACAAGGTGCGCGACAAGGCCAGGGTGCACATCGCCGTAGCGCGCGCAAATGGCCAGAAGCTTCCAGCCGGCACCGAATTGGCCGTCGCCGCGGTCGACGCCGGCTTGCTGGAATTGATGCCCAACGCGAGCTGGAACCTGCTTGACGCCATGATGCAGGAACGCCCGCTGCAAGTGGAAACCGCAACGGCGCAAATGCAGGTGATAGGCAAGCGCCATTTCGGCCGCAAGGCCGTGCCGGCCGGCGGCGGCGGGGGCAAGGGCAACGGCCGTGAATTGTTCGATACCCTGCTCTACTGGAAAGGCAAGGTCGTGCTCGATGCCAAGGGCGAGGCCGACATCGAAGTGCCCTTGAACGATTCGATGACCGAATTCCGCATCGTCGCCGTTGCCAATGGAAGCAGCGACCTGTTCGGCACCGGCACGGCCAGCGTACGCAGCACGCAGGATTTGATCCTGATGTCGGGCTTGCCGGCCCTGGTGCGTGAAGACGACCAATTGCGCGCCGGTTTCACGCTGCGCAACACGACCGATGCGGCGCTGACGGTGGATGTGCAAGCTGCCGTGAGCAATCCCGATACGCCCAAGGCGGCCGCTACACATCTCGCTGCGCAGAGCGTCACGATCGGCGCCGGCCAGGCGGCTGAAGTCGGCTGGAACTATCGCGTGCCCGTGGGCGCCGCCAATCTGGCCTGGGACGTGACGGCCAAAACAGCCGACGGCGCCACCGGCGACCGCATCAAGGTCAAGCAAAAGGTCGGCCCCGCCACGCCGGTGCGTGTGGTTCAAGCCACACTGATGCAACTGGAGAAGCCGCTGCGCATGTCGGTCCGCATACCCGAAGATGCCTTGCCGGGGCGAGGCGGCATCCAGGCCACGCTGCGCGACAAACTCGGCAGCGACTTGCCCGGTGTGCGCGACTATATGGCGCGCTATCCCTACAGTTGCTTCGAACAGCGCACCTCGAAAGCCGTGGCTTTGCAAGACAAGGCCATGTGGGACGGCAACATGGCTATCCTGCCCGGCTATCTCGATGGCGACGGCTTGGTGAAATACTTCCCCATCATGCAGTACGGCAGCGACAGCCTGACCGCCTATGTGCTCTCGATTGCCGACGAAAGCGGCTACGCGATTCCGCAGGAAACCCGCGCACGCATGGAAGCCGGACTGATCGGCTTCGTCCAGGGCAAGGTTGTACGCGGCTCGCCCCTGCCGACTGCCGATCTCGCCATCCGCAAGGTGGCGGCGCTGGAAGCCTTGTCGCGTTCGGCCAAGGTGCGGCCCGAGATGTTCGACAGCTTCGTCGCCGAGCCCAATCTGTGGCCGACATCGGCCGTGATCGACTACTACCTGGTCTTGAAGCGCACGCCGGGCTTGCCGCAGCGCGAGGAAAAGATGAGGCAAGCCGGGGAAATTCTCCATGCCCGGCTGAACCTGCAGGGCACGACCATGGGCTTCTCCACCGAACGCAACGACGAGCTGTGGTGGCTGATGGTCTCCAGCGATGTCAACGCCAACCGCGTGCTGCTGGCGATGATGGACAACCCGGCCTGGCATGAGGACATGGGCCGCCTCGCGCGCGGCACCCTGGGCCGCCAGCATCAAGGCCGCTGGAATACCACGGTGGCCAATGCCTGGGGCACCTTGGCAATGCAAAAATTCAGCGCCGCCTTCGAGTCCGTTCCCGTGACCGGCAGTGCAAGTATCAAATTGGGTGGCGACAGCAAGACCCAGGATTGGCAAAAGCAGCCCGCGGGCGGCGTCTTCGTGCAAGCCTGGCCCAAGGGCACGGCCGAGCTCGATATCGCGCAGAAAGGCACGGGCAAGCCCTGGGTCACGGTCACCAGCATGGCGGCGATTCCCTTGAAGACTCCGCTATCGACCGGTTACCGCATCGTGAAGAGCGTCACCCCGGTCGAACAGCAAAAGCCGGGGCAATGGTCGCGCGGCGACGTCTACCGCGTCCATCTCGACATCGAGGCGCAAAGCGACATGACCTGGGTCGTGGTCGACGATCCGATTCCGGCTTCGGCCACGGTACTGGGCAACGGCATGGGTCGCGATTCGCAAATCATGAGCCAGGGCGAACAGCAGCGCGGCTGGGTCTGGCCTGCCTTTACCGAACGCGGCTACGATGCCTATCGCGGCTACTACGAATTCGTGCCGAAAGGGAAATTCAGCGTCGAATACAGCGTGCGTTTGAACAATGAGGGCGATTTCACCATGCCCGCCACCCGCGTCGAAGCCATGTATTCGCCAGAAATGTTCGGCGAGATCCCGAACGAGGTGTTCCATGTGCGCCGCTAAGGTCATCGCGGCGCTGCTGGCAGCGGTACTGTTTGGCCAGGCCTGCGCCTCCGCCTTGCCCACGCCGGCACAGGTCAGGGATGGCTACCGCTCGTCGGAAGCGCAATTGCTGGACCGCCACGGGCAGCCCTTGCAAGACTTGCGCCTCGATATGAAGGCGCGGCGCGGCCCATGGATTGCCTTGCCCGAGATCTCGCCCGCCTTGACTGCCGCAGTGATCCAGGCGGAAGACCAGCGCTTTTATGCCCATGGCGGAGTGGACGTGCAAGCCATGGGCAAGGCGGCTTGGGACGATCTGTTCGCCAACCCCGGCTACACGCGGGGCGCCTCCACCATCACCATGCAATTGGCCGGCTTGCTCGACCCGGCGCTGCATCCCCAGAGCGGAGCAGGCGGCAGGCGCACCCTGGGTCAAAAATGGGACCAGATCGGCGCCGCACGCGAAATGGAAACGAGCTGGAACAAGG
>DASVYZ010000031.1:0-10677 GCA_036391935.1 Burkholderiaceae bacterium
ACTTCGCGATACCGGCATGGATGCCGGTATCGCCTTCGTTGATCAGCACCTTTTGCCTGATCGCGGCGATCTTCCATCCATCGGTTTCGCGTGCCATGCCAAAGAAATACACACAATGGGTGTTCAGCGTCTGGTGCTCGCCGCTCCTGCGGAAGATCACACAGGACGCGATCGCCTTGGCCGAGTCGCCTTCGACGGCAATATCGTGGTTGCTCATCAAGTGCTGGGTCGCGAGCGGTTCCAGCGCTTTCTTGCGCAACTCGACGAAGCGCATGCTGCTGATGGTCTCGGGCGGCGTGCCGCGCAAGTCGGAATAGTCGGTGTGCAGCTCGGCGCACAGGCAGGCTTCCAGGCCCGCCCAATTCTTGAGGTCGAAGCAATTGGCGAAGCGGTTGATCAGCGCGTGGATCGCTATCCAGTCGGCCAGCTTGTTCATGGGGCGTTCATCGCTTGTTGGCCGTCACGGCCTTCCATGCCGTCTCGACCGCGGTCTGCATCAATTCGCGCTGCACTGTCGCCAGGCGCAGCAGCACGTAAGGGTGCTTGAGGTAATGTTCAGTCAGGAAGAACACCTCGGGATGGATGGCCATCAGGCGCTCGCGCTCTTCCCATTCGCTTCTCAATACCACGGTCGTGGCATCTTCCCATAGGCGTGCCATCAGTCTGCCGCGCACCTTGAGCGCGGGCGTGCCGTATGACGTCGATTCATGCACGCCCGGCAGGGTGGCTGCGAACTTGGCGAGGTCGGCGTAGCTGACGCCGGGCTTGGAAGGCATCAGTGGTGCTCCGTTTTTTGCAGGGCCTGGCTCAACTGCTTGTCTCCTGATTCGACCCGCCTATTGTATTGCAGACTGCGGACAGGGGGCTTGCCGCTTGTTTTCCCAGGTTGCATACGCGTTCCATAGCGTCTACCTGTCAATTTTGACAGTTGCCGGACTGTCGCGCTTTACCAGATGATGCGGAGAAACAGGTCCGTCCTATCGAAGGATCGTCAAGTTTTGGATCGCGCAAATTTCACAATCCAAGGGGAGGGCAGGCGTCAAGCGTTCAGCGGCTTTGTATCTGCATGCCTGATCGACGCACCACCATTCCCGTCTTCTCAGTTTCGCGACACGCTTACAGGAGAGTCCCATGTCCGACCCGCAATCGAAGGAAGACCCCGTTCGTCCCCTCACCGAAGACGAACGGCATTTTGTGCACTATATCGACGAGCACTGGAATCGCGAGCAGGCGCTGGCCGAGTTGCGCGGCGGCCTGCAGACCGCTATCGAAATCGAGCTGGCGACAATACCGATCTATCTGTTCACCTATTATTCGATCAACCGCACACCGGCGGCGCAAGGTTTTCCCGCGACCGAGCTGTCGCGCTTCGCCGACCGTGCCGGCGGCGTCATCATGAGCGTGGCGGTCGAAGAGATGCTGCATATGTCGCTGTCGTCGAACATCTTGTATTCGCTGGGCGTCCAGCCGCAACTCTACCTGCGCTCGCCGTCGCCCTTCCCCACCGACTTGCCGGGACATGCAAAGCTCGGGCCCGACCATAAGCCCCTGGCGCTGCCGCTGGCCAAGTTCTCCTACGAGCAACTGTGGAATTTCCTCGAGATCGAATATCCGGCCGCCTCGGACGCACCGCCTGAAGGCGGCAATTGGAAGACCATCGGCCAGATCTATTCTTTCCTGCGCTGCATCATCAGTTCTCGCTTCATCAGCGACGAGGACTTCCATCACGGCAAGGCGCCTTCGCAGATCCAGCCGACCAATTACTCTCCCAACAATGTCGATACCGTCTATCCGGACAAGGGATTCGACGCCGCCTGCCCTGTGCCTCCGCAGGCAGATCGTTCGGCCGCCCGCGCCGCGGTCTATCCGAGCCGCGGCGACAGCCATGCCGGCCGCCAGGAATTGATCACGATCACGACGCGCTTGCAGGCATTGCAGGCAATCCAGACTATCGATGCGCAAGGCGAAGGATTCGGGCCGCACAAGTTCGACGATGAGTCGCACCAGGAACTGTCGCACTACTACAAATTTCTGACGCTGCAGGCCCAGCTTGAAGGTTATGCAATCGACCGCGAAAAACTGCCGCCGCACCCGCGTCCGCCGGAACCGGCGGCACGGCGCTTCTCCAGGCAGGAACTGGCGCAGGTCGTGGTCAACTTTCCGGATAATCCTGTTGCCGCAGTCTATCCTCCAGGACGGCGCGAGCTGGCCGACATCGTCAGCGGCTTGTACCAGTACATGCTGATCATGACCGAAAGCATTTTCCGCTGCGAACCGGCGGAGCAGAAGCTGTACTTCAACCAGTCGCTGCACCGTTCGATGATCTGGATTCTCGACAAGCTGTGCCGCACCATGCAGGGCGTGCCGCTTTACGGCGACGACATCGGCGGCGGCCCGCGCCTTGCGCCGACCTTCGAGAACGTCAATCTCGGCGCGCGCGACCAGGCCTTCGCCAATCTCTGCGCCATGGTCGCCGCGATGGACGCCCAGTATGGCAGCGAAGCCTGGTACAACAGCGAGCTGCAGTTTTACGTCGACATGATTCCGACGCTGCCCGACGTCAGCGGATTGTGGCTGGCCGAACCTTACCAACCTGTGCTTGGCAAGGCTGGGTGCGACACTCGCAAATACCAGGGAGTGCCCAAGTTTCCGAAGAACCCGCCGGCACCGGGCGACTTGCAGCCCGGCGAAGCGCCGCATGCCTGCCTCGGACTCAATTCGTGCAAGAACCAGGGGCGTACGCGCGACAACGCGTGTGCCGGGCAAGGCTATTGCTCGACCGCGCTCGAATTCAATTACCAGGAGCCCGCCTCGCCCACCGTGTCGGATCACACCTGCCACGTCAAGAACAATTGCGCCGGCCAGGGCGGCTGCGGCCTCTACGGCACGGCCGCCGAGCAGGACCGGCCCGGGGCGAACGGCTGCGCCACGCTTGGTTCCTGCGCCACGCCGATCAATGCCGAGCGTTTCTCCACCGACGGGCCCAATCGCGGCAAGAGCGTATGGCAACGTGCGCGCGAGGTGTTTACGAAAGAGACCTGGCCCGGGTTGCGCAAGAAAAATCCCGCCTTGCCGGAACAGCCGCCCTTGCCGAATCCGGAGTTATTCCAATACGGCCCGACCATAGAATGGATCCAGGAATACAGCGGCGAAGGCATGACGGCCTGCGGGTCCAGCGGCATGAGCGGTGCCGGCAGCTGCAGTTGAGCGTGGCGGATATGAAGGACCAATGCCGGCTGGGATTCGGCCTCGGATTGCGCAATGCGCATTTCGAGCACATCCTGGCGTGCCAGCCGCAGGTCGATTGGTTCGAGGCTATTTCGGAAAACTTCATGGATTCGGGCGGTCGGCCGCGCGCGGTTCTGCGCCGCATTGCGGAGCGCTATCCCATCGTGCTGCACGGCGTGTCGCTGTCGATCGGCAGCACCGATCCGCTCAACCTGAGCTACCTCGCGCGCCTGCGGCAGCTGGCCGACGAGGTGGCGGCGCGCTGGGTCAGCGACCACCTGTGCTGGACCGGCGTGCAAGGCGTCAACAGCCATGATTTGTTGCCGCTGCCCTTGAACCAGGTCACTCTGGCGCATGTGGCCGCGCGCGTGATGCAGGCGCAGGATGCGCTGGGCCGCCATCTGGTGCTGGAAAATCCCAGTACCTATTTGCGCTTTCGCGACACGACGATGGGCGAGCCGGAATTCCTGCGCGAACTGTGCCGGGCCACGGGGTGCCGCCTGCTGCTCGACGTCAACAACGTCTACGTCAGTTGCTTCAATGCCGGCGCCGATCCCTGGGATTACCTCGACCGTTTTCCTTTCGAGCATGTCGTCCAGCTGCATCTGGCCGGCCACCAGCACTGCGGCACGCACATCGTCGATACGCACGACGCGCCGGTATGCGATGCCGTGTGGCGCCTGTTCCGTTCGGCTTGGCACAAGAGCGGCGGCGCCGCCACCTTGCTCGAATGGGATGGCGACGTGCCGCCGTTCGAGCGTGTGCATGAGGAACTGATGCTGGCGCGGCGCGTGCTCGACGGCGAGATGCCGGGGATCGAGGCGCCGCAGGTTTCCGAGAATGAGCATGTGCTCTCGACGCCTGCGGATTTCCTCGTGCCACGGACCATGGGCAGCAGCGTGCTGCACCCGGCTTGAATGCGGACCTGGCCGGCCTGCAAACGTTGCAGCGCCGGATGCTCGACGCGTTGATCGCACCGGGTGGGGCGGAGGCGGCCATGCCCTATGTCTTGCCCGGACCGCGGCTTTCCGCAGCGGCTTGCCTGGCAATTTACCAACGCAGTTATATCCTGCGCCTGCGCAAATGCCTTGAAGAACAGTTCCCCGCGAGCTGCCATGCGCTCGGGGAGCGATTGTTCGCCGATTTCGCCGATGAATACCTGCGCGTTTGCCCATCGGACAGCCACACGCTGTATGAACTGGGCCGGCGCTTCCCGCAATGGCTGGCGGATCATCGCCCCGACCGGGAAGAGCCGCCGGCGCGGCGCGAAAGCTGGATCGACTTCATGATCGATCTGGCCGACTACGAACGCGAGCTGTACCGCTTGTTCGATGCCCCGGGTCATGAGGGGAATCCTTGGCCGGATGCCGCGGCAAGCGATGCGGAGTTGATTCTCCAACCCTGCCTGGCGCTGATGCGGCACCGCTTTCCCGTCGCGTGGTACTACCACGAAGTGCGCGCTGCGCGCTCGCCGGAATTTCCCCCAGCCGCGCCCTCGTATTCGGTCATCCTGCGCCGCGATTTCCTGACCCATACCTATCCCGTCACGCCGCTGCACCATCGCTTCCTTACTCTGCTGCGGCAGACGGAACATGTGCCGACGGCGCTTGAGGCAATTGCGGCGGAAACCGGACGCAACCTGGAAGACATGCAGCGCTCCTGGCGCGAAGAGGTTCGCGCCCCCTGGCTGGAAGCGGGATTCTTTGCCGCGCGTTCGGCTTCGCCGGGCTGATTGCGTTAGGCGCGCTCAGCCTCGTCCTTGGGGGCCACTTGCGTATCCTTGCCGTGCGTGACCAGCAGCAGGCGGCAGGGTTGGCTGGCGCGAGCCGTATGCCAGGCGCCGCGCGGGATCAGGAAACTGGCGCCCGCTTTCAGGATTACGCTGCTTGTCTTGCCGTCGTGGCGCAACACGAGTTCGGCTTCTCCCTCCAGCAGGCAAGCTAGTTCGTCGCCGTGCGGATGCATTTCCCAGGTGGCCCAATCGTCGTTGAACTCGAAAGACGAAACCAGCAGATGGCCGAAGCGTGCATTCAACGCGTCGGGCGGCAGCGACCAGAGCGTGGAGGCGTCTATCGTCTCGGCCAAACCTTGCGGATTGAAATGGACGTGCCGTGCGTTCAGGTCGAACGCGGCGAGAGAAGGGGATTGACTCATGGCGGCGGACTCCGGGTAAATGCATCTTGCATCTGGCTGGCGGCGCCTCTCATTGTAGTCGATATGCGCGTCGGCAGACTTTGCGGAGTTGGCTCAACTACTCGCTCAGCTGTTGCAGCAAGTAAAGCCGCTGATAAATACCACCGCCGATTTCCATCAATTCCTCGTGCCGCCCCTCTTCGGCGATGCGGCCATGGTTGAGCACGACGATGCGGTCGGCATCGCGTATGGTGGAAAGCCGGTGCGCAATTGCAATAATGGTGACCTTGCCGCGCAATTCGGCCAGCGCGGTCTGCACCACTTGCTCGGTTTCGCTGTCGATGTGCGAAGTCGCTTCATCGAGGAACAGGATGGCCGGCTTGCCGGCCAGGGCGCGCGCGATGGCGATCAATTGCTTTTGCCCTGTCGAGAGCCGCGCGCCGCCTTCGCCGAGCGGCGTGTCGTAGCCGTTTTCGAGCGCGCATATGAACTCGTGCGCCTTGGCCGCGCGTGCTGCGGCTTCGATGTCGGCATCCGATATGCCGCGCCCCATGGCAATGTTTTCGCGTGCCGATGCGGCCAGCAGGAAGGGGTCCTGCGGCACCAGGCCGACGCGTTCGCGGAAGGCGGCGTCGCCGATATCGGCCAGCGGCAAGCCGTCTATCGTGATGGTGCCGCTTTGCGCATGGTAGAAGCGCAACAGCAGCGAGAGAAGCGTCGATTTGCCGCTGCCGGTGTGGCCGACGATGCCGTAAAAGCCGCCGGCGGGAATCTTCAGATTCAAGTCGTGCAGCACCGGGTTCTCGGGCGCGTAGCCGAACGAGAGATCGCGGATCGCCACCGCGCCGGCCCCGATCCGGGCTGCGCCGGCGCTCGGTTCGGGGCGGTTTTCCTTGAGCAATACATTGACGCGCGCGCTCGAAATCACCGATTGCTGCAACTGGGAAAATTGCAGCGTGATCTGGATCAACGGTTCCACCACGCGGTTGATGTAGCTGACGAAGGCGTACAGAATGCCGGCTTCCACCGCCGTTACGCGCTCGGCGCCGAAGCTGTAGATCACGCCGGCCAGCAGCAGCACGTTCAACATGTCGAGCGCCGGGCGCAGCAGCCAGGCGTTGGCGCGCAGCTCGCCCAGGCGAGATTCGTAATGGGCCGCGCCGGTTCCGGCAAAGCGGGTGGTGAAGCGGGCCGTGGCATTGGCCGCCTGCAGCACGGCCATGCCGTTGATCGATTCCGCCATTTGCGCATTGATGTCGCTGCGCAGTTCGCGCGAACGCGCCACGGCCGGCGCGCTCTTCTTCTGATAGAACCACACGATCACCACCACGACGGGGATCAATATGGAGACGATCAGCATCAGGCGCCAATCGAGCATGGCCATGGCCACCATGGCGCCGGCGATCACGATGCCGCTGTCAAGCATGACGAACAGCACCTGGATATAGAGCGTCTTGACCGCCTCGGTATCGTTGGTCACGCGGCTGACCAGCTGGCCGGTGATGGCCTTGTCGAAAAAGGCCATCGGCAGGCGCATGACGTGGCCGTAGACCTGCTCGCGAAGGCGGCGCACCGAGCGCATCGCCAAGCCGGCCAGGCGCAGCAATTGCAGGTAGCGCAGGATTGAGGCCGTGCATCCTGAAAGCAGGTAGCCGCCGATGAGCCAGGCCATGTGCGGCCAATCGAGCCGGTGCGGCAGCAGATGATTGTCGATCAATGACTTGCCGAGGTAGGGGCCGAGCATTTCCAGTCCGGCCGCCAGCAGCAACCAGGCTACGCCGTGATAGAGGTGGTGGCGCTCGGGCCAGGCGGCTTCGCGCAACAGCGAGACGGCTTGCCGGGTTTCAGAGCGCATCGAGACTTTCTTCCAGTTGTTGATATTGCCACTGGCTGGCATACCAGCCGTTTTGCGCCAGCAGGCTTTGATGCGTGCCGGTCTCGATGACGCGACCTTGTTTCAAGACGACGATGTGGTCGGCGTCGGCCACCGAAGAGAGGCGATGGCTGACGATGACCACGCTGCGGCCGCTCCCTTCGCTGCGCAACTCTTGCAGGTGTTCGAGGATTTGCGCCTCGGTGCCGGTGTCCACCGCCGAAAGCGCGTCGTCGAGCAGCAGCAATTGCCCGTCGGCCAGCAGGGCGCGCGCAATCGCCACGCGCTGGCGCTGGCCGCCGGAGAGCGTGATGCCGCGTTCGCCGACCAGCGTGTCATAGCCCTTGGGCAGGCGCATGATGTCTTCGTGCACGGCGGCGAGCCTGGCCACGCGCTCGACGTCGTCGCGGGATGCGGCGGGCTTGCCCAGTGCGATATTGTCGGCGATGCTGGCCGAGAACAGGAAGGATTCCTGCGGCACCCAACTGATCGCCTCGCGCAGCCGTGCGAGGCGATAGTCTTCGAGGGCATGGCCGCCCCAACGTAGCGTGCCTTTCGCGGCATGGTATTGGCGCAGCACCAGGCGCAGCAGCGTCGATTTGCCCGAACCCGTGGGGCCCACCAGGCCGAGGGTCTTGCCGGCTTCCAGGCGCAGCGAGACACCGTCGAGCGCCAGGCCGGACTGGCCCGGATAGCTGTAGCTGACGTCCTTCAGCTCCAGGCCGCTGGCGGGCAAGTCGTCCCTCGGGCCGTCGTCTTCGATGGCGAGCGGTTCGTTCAATACCGGCTCCAGGCGTTTCCACGCCGCCTTGCCGCGCTCGATCAGCGACAGTACCCAGCCGGCGGCGAACATGGGCCAGATCAATTGCCCGAGATACATGGTGAAGCTGGTCAGCGCGCCTATGCTCAATTGGTCGTGCCAGACGAGATAGCCGCCCAGGATCAGCGTCAGCGTGGAAGACATGGTGAGCGTGACGCCGACTGCGGGCTCATAGGCCGCTTCCCAGCGCTGCGCCGTCAGGCTGGCATCGGCGGCATGTCCGGCCAGTTCGGCGAACTGGCTGGCACTGCGGGCCTCGAGGCCGAGCGCGCGCAGCGTGCGCACGCCGGTCAGCGTTTCCTGCACATGATCGTTCAGCTTGGAAAAGCGCTGCAGCGAATCGCGCCAACCGTCGTGCACGCGGCGCGATACGACCCAGAACGCAATCGCCATCAAGGGAAACGGCAATAGCGCTGCCAGAGCCAGGCGCCAATCGACGCCGACAATCATGGTCGCCAGCACGATGACGAGCGTAGTGCTGCCGTCGTAACCGGCCAGCATGGCTTCGCCAGCCGCCATTTCGATCGCGTCGATGTCGTTGGTAGCCAGCGCCATCAAGTCGCCGGTGCGCTGGCGCGCATAAAACGCCGGCCCCTGCTGCGACAGGCGCGCATAGAGATCGGTGCGCAATTCCATGCCGAAGCGATAGGCTGCCGCAAACAGCTTGAGGCGCCAGCCCACGCGCAGGAAGTATATCGCCGCGCCCATCGCAACGGGGATCAGCAATTGCAGCAGCAAGGCATGGCCGGAGAGCCGGCCGGCCGCCAGTTCATCGATGATGTGGCCGATGCGGCGCGGAATCAGCACGCTCAGGATGCTGATTCCGGTCAGCATCAAGGCGGAAGCGAAATAGGCGGTCCAGTGTTTGGCAATGAAGCGGGCGATCAGGCGATACAGACTCATGCGGTCCTGTTTTTATTTTTATACGATCTCGAGCGCGTAAACGGGCGGCAGATTGGCCGACACCTGCTGCCATTCCTCGCCGCCATTGGCCGAAGCCCACAGGCTGCCCGTGGTCGAAGCCATCAGCAGCGTTTCGCCATCGTCGGCTACGGCCAGGCCATGGCGATAGATCAAGTCATAGCATTGGTCTTGCGGCAGCCCCTTGCGCAAGGCTTCGAAGGTCTTGCCGCCATCCCTGGTGCGCATGACCGATAGCGCCGTGCCGACCGGAATGCGCTTCTGGTCGGCCGAGGCCGGCACAAACCAGGCGGTGTCGGGCCGGCGCGGGTGCGTCGCCACGGCGAAGCCGAAGTCGCTCGTGCCCGGGGCGGCAGGATGGCACTGCTCCCAGCGCGCGCCGCCGTCGGCCGAACGCCAGATGCCGCAATGGTGCTGGCACCAGAGTACGTCGGGCGCGGCGGGCGATTGTACGACGCGGTGCGGGTCCTGGACTTGCGGATCCTCGGCGCGTTCTTCGGGCATGTAAGTGGCGCGCATGCCCTTGGTCGAGGCGCTCCAGCTTGTCCCGCCATCGCGCGTGATCCAGACTCCGCCCGACGAGATGGCGACGATGACATGATTCGAGTCGCGCGGATCGACGCAAATCGAATGGATGCCGGGCTCGTCGTAGCCTCCGCCGTTCCATTCGGGACGCGTCGGCTGGTCCCATAGGGAGCGTACCAGTTCCCAGCTTTCGCCGCGGTCGTTCGAGCGGAACAGACCGCCCGGCAAGGTGCCGGCCCAGAGCAAGCCGGGCTGGTCGGCGCCGCCGCAAGCCATGCTCCAGATCAATTTCAGCTTCCACGCATGCTCGTCCGTGTTGCCTTCCGGCTGCGGCGGGTAGGCCGGGACGGCGATTTCTTTCCACGTGTCGCTGCCGGCGTCGCGCCGGTGCAGCTTGACGCCGAAGTGACCGAGGTTCAAGGCGGCATAGGTCGCGCCATCGCGCGTATCATGCAGCGTCATCGTGACCGGGTCGCCGACGAAATGCGTGCGCGCGATGCGCCAGGTGTCTTGCGAACGGGAAAGCTCGAACAATCCTTTTCGGGTGGAAAGCAGGGCGTTCAATTCAACCTCCTGACAAGGCTTGCAACACATGGACGCGGCTGACCGGGCTTAACGCGTCGTCGAGCTTGACGCGGTCACGCAGGCGCAAGCCGTCGATGAATACGGTGACGTGCTGGCGCAAATGGCCTTGCTCGTCCAGCACATAGCCGCGCAATTGCGGATTGGCATCGAATGCGTCTTCGAGCGCGGCACGCAAGGTCGTGGCCGACGTGTCGATTTCCGGCACGTCGAGAAAGCGGCGCAATTGCTGCGTGAAGACGAGGGTTGCCATGGATCGACCATTATATCGCCATGTGTGATGGTGCGTTGCGGCAGGCGCGGGGTTTTCTGGCACAATGGAAGTCAGCTCTTCACGCAATCTTGCACCATGTTTCCAGCCAAGCCAGAACCGACCGCTGACGGCAAGCGCGCCTACGATGTTTTCAACGGCGACGCCGACGGTTTGTGCGCGCTGCATCAATTGCGCCTGGCCGAACCGCGCGATGCGGTGCTGGTCACGGGCGCCAAGCGCGACGTTGCGCTCCTGGCCCGTGTGCCGCCGGAGCAGGCCGGCGAGGTGTGCGTACTCGATATTTCGTTCGACAGCAATGCCGAGGCCTTGCGCGCCCTGCTC
>DASVYZ010000032.1:0-4977 GCA_036391935.1 Burkholderiaceae bacterium
TGCGGCGGATCGGCGGCGAAGCGCGACAAGGCATCGTGTATCAGATCGGGCAGCACGGTCTTGTCCTGGATCAAGCCATGCAGCACGACAGGGAGCCCGACCGAGGACATGAGGAACATCATCACGTGCTCGGGTTCGCCCGGCGCGATTTCGCCGGCCTGTTGCGCCTCCACGATGCAGCGCAGCAGCAGTTGCGGGTGGCGCATGCCGAGCGAGCGCAGGAATTCCACCACCACCGGCTCGCCGGAAAAACCATCCATCAGGATGCGGGAGGCCATGCCGCCCCGGCCTGCGAGGAAGCGCGCGAGCTGCAGCAGCATGCGCCGCAGGCGCTCGATGGGCCGCCCCGCATGGGCGAATTCGCTTTGTATCTGCTGGAACAGCGGCGCGTAGCCGCGTTCGATCAGTTCGGCGAGAAATTCGTTGCGGCTGCCGAAGTGATAGACGAAGCTGCCGGGGTTCACCCCCGCCTCCTGGCATAGCCCGCGCACGGTCAAGCCGCGCAAGCCGGAGCGCATGGCGATTTGCGCGCCGTATTGGAGCAGCAGGCCGCGCGTATCCGAAGTGCCGGGTTTGTCCATGCAGGCATTATTTATACATTCGTATAAATTGTCAAGCCGGATGGATGGAAATGCCGATGCGCCTCCATGCGGCGTCGCCGGACCGGCCTTGCGCTCCGGGCGAAGCGGGAATCAGGTGCCGTTGATCCAATCGATGATCGGTTCATTGCGCGGCGTGGCGGCGGGAACCTGGCGCGGATGCCCGACGATGATGGGGGCGACGGCGAGCCAGCTTTCCGGCAAGTCCAGGATGTGCTTGCCTTCCGGCGTGTTCAGGTAATGCTGGGCAAACCCGATCCAGCACGAGCCCAGGCCGGCGCCGTGCGCCGCCAGCATGAGGTTTTGCGCGGCGAGCGTGCAATCCTCGACCGCCCAGGCAATCGGCTCGTAGGCGCAAATCAGCAGCAGCGCGGGCGCATGGTAGAAAATCTGATAGCCGGCATCCTCGAGCATGGGCATGAAATGCGGCGCACGCGGATCCTGCGCCATGGTCGCCATCAGGTGCCGCTTGGCATTGGCCGATATCCGGTCCAGCTTGGCCTGGTCGCGTACCACGACGAAACGCCAGGGCTGTTCGTTGACGGCACTGGGCGCATGGACCGCGGCATGCAGCAACTTCCGGATCGCGACGTCGTCCACCGGGGCCGGGGTATATTCGCGCACCGCGCGGCGGCTGTATATGGCATGCATCAATTCCATGTCACTGTTCTCCGGGTTCGCCGCTTCAGCCGATTGCCAGCCTGCTGCCGCCGGCCTTGCCCGCCAGCTTGGGCAGCGCCAGCTTCAGCACGCCGTGCCGGTAGGTTGCGCTCGCCTTGTCCCTGTCGACCTCGCCGGCCAGGGTGAAGCTGCGGTATTGCTGGCCGAAGTAGCGTTCGCGGCAGATGACTTCGCCGGCTTCCTTGCGTTCCTTTTCCTCGCTGCTTTCGACGGCGATCGTGACCCGGTTGCCATCGATGGAGACGTCGATATCCTCTTTGTCGACCCCTGGAATTTCCGCCCTGACGGTGTAGGCTCCGTCGCTTTCCGATACGTCGAGCTTGATGCGCGGCGCGATATTGAAATAGCCGGACGCCGGTGCGATGTCGAATTCCTTGAAGAAGTCCTCGGCATCGTCGGGATGCAGGCGGCGCTTCAAGCTTTTGATCGGATGAAAATTGCGCAAGCTCAATGACATGATATTGCTCCTGTATCGATCGGTTCAATCGGGTTAATCGGTTTCCTGCTCTTTCCAGACAAATACCAGCTGCTTGTGCTTGTTCGCTTCGATCGCCACCTTGCGGGTCTGCACCTGCTGCCGGTAGGCGGCTTCGACGGTATATTTGCCCGGCGCAAGATCAAGCAAAAGCAAAGGGCCGTCCGGTTCGATTTCAAGCACGGTTTTCCCCTTGCCGTCGCGTATCGTCACGCGGGCGGCCGAGGTATACACGGTTTCGGCTTCGATCCGGGTGGCGAAGAGCAGCGTCAGCGGGGTGCTTTTTGCCGCCTCGCGCATCGCCAGGGATTCATCGAGGCCGATTCCGCCCGAGCGGTAGCGCACGTCGCCCACCTGGTGTTGCTGCGGCAGGAAACTCGGCTCTTGTGCGGCAGCTCCGGTCGCGGCACACGCGCCTGCGATAAGGGCAAAAACGACGGCAGCACGTAATTTCGTCAGTGACATGATTGCATCCTCATTGTTGTGTCGGCTCGTCCTGTGCGCAAACGGCTGCCGCCGGCATGCGATCAATCGGGCCGCAATGTCCATCGACAGGCAGCCGGCCGGGCGGCGAACCAGAAAACCGCCGCCCGAATGCCGAGCCGAATTAATTCACCGTCAGCTTCTTGCTGCTGCCGTCGGCCTTCTTCGGCAGGTCGAGCTGCAAAATGCCGTTCTCATATTTGGCCGTCGCCTTTTCCTGATCGACGTTTTGGGCCAGGGAAAAGCTGCGATACTGCTGGCCGTAGTAGCGTTCGCTGCGCACCACCTTCTCGCCTTCCTTTTCTTCGGATTCCTTGCGCACTTCTGCCTTGATCGTCACCTGGTTCTTGTCGATGTCGATGGCGATGTCTTCCTTCTTCACGCCGGGGATTTCCGCCTTGACGCTATAGGCCGTATCCGATTCGGTGACGTCCATCTTGATCTGCGGTTCGACGGGCAAGTCGCGCAGGCCCGGGGCCAGACGGAAGTCGCGGAACATTTGGTCGAGACCGAAAAAAGGTTCGAAACGGCTGATTTCACCGAACGGGTCGTAACGCCTGATGTCGTTTGCCATGGTGGTACTCCTTCGTCATTGTTGAGAAATTCGCTTGTCGGAAATTGCCGGCTCTTGCTTGGAGCGGGTTCCTGAAACTCAGTCTAAAACGATGCCGCCGGGCCCGATTTGAGGTACATCAAGAAGTCTGCGCGCATTCCCGCTCGTGCAGGATTCCTCCGCCATTGATGGCGTGCAAGAGCGCCAGCACGTCGTCCGTCACCGCCGCCGCGACATTGATGCGGTTGGTGGGATGGGCGATGGTATTGCAGCTCACCAGCTTGTCGATTCCGGCCGACAGGATGGCCGCGTAGGAATCCCCCACCAGCAAGGGGTGAACCGCAATGCAGACCGGCGGCTTCGCCTCGTGCTGCTGGAGAATCCGCGCGGCCATGATCATGGTGTCGCCTGTCGAGACCTTTTTCTCCAGGATAACCGGCTGCAATTCGTCCTGCGGACTCATGTCGAACAGCGGAAGCGGCGCATCGAATTCCCCCGAGCCGGCGCTTTGCAATACGTGGAAGCGGCATTTCGCCAGTTGCGCGACTTCGGACACCCAATCGGCGGATTGCCGCTCGGAGCAGATCAGGATCGGGCGGTCGACATTGATCGTGATCCATTCCGCGATGGCCGAAGCTGCATGCGTGACACGGGTCGGCACGGGATAGATATGCGCCAGGTCCCCTTGATGCCCGATGGCGGGATCGACCGTGACGAGCCAATCGCAACATTGCGACAGCAAGCTGGCGAAATGCCGGGAAATCGCGCCCTTGCCTTCGTCGGTTTCCTCGTCCTGCCTCAGGTAGGGCAGATAAGGGACGACGAACCCGACGCTTTTCGCGCCCAATTCGCGCGCCACCTTCGACGCCATGTAGAGCGGCACCACCCTGTCGTCGGGCGAGTCGAGCGAGCAGACCAGGACCACGTCGCGCCCCTTGACCGGCGTGAGGAAACGGACGTAGGTTTCGCCATCGGGAAAGCGGCGGAATTCGAGTTCCCCGCGTTCGCAGGGCATCACCTGCAGGAGCGCCGAGCCGAAAGCCCTGCTTTTGAGCAGTAGAAATACGAGTGGCAACATCATGTTCTCCTTCAACGCCGATCTTCATGCGCTACCGCAGCGCCTTGACCAATACGTCGAGTTGGGTTTGCAGGGACTTGTCGTGGCGCAAGATCGGCGGCACGTCCCGCTTGACGTTCAGCAATCGGTACACCGCCATCTGCGCCGCGCGCACCGAATACTCCACGGTGAAGACCACGTCGTCGGCGATTTCCACGAACTGGCTGACGAAGGCGAGGTTCTTCGAATTCCGGGGCACCGGCAAAGGACGGTCGGTAAGCAGGCGCGGCATGAACATGCTGGTGATGTAAGGCATGCGGCAGGGGATGCAGTTGGCGCCGCGCACCAGGTCGCGGTCGAAGCGCAAGTGGCCGCACAGCTCGGCCAGGATATCCTCGCCGGTGCAATCCTCCATGGGCTTGGCCACGTAGTTGCCGATACGGTCGGGGAAGAGCGCGTAGCCCCAGAACACTTCCACGTCGGCCGGCTGGTTCGCGAAATACGGCTGGTAAGGAATGACGATGGACATCAGCCAGTTGGAATCGGCGAATGTGACCAATCCGCCGGTGCCGGGTTCGTTGCCGCTGAAGGCGATCATTTCCCCGAGGAAGGCGGGGTCGCTCAGCGTGACGGTGAAGGATTGCCAGGCCGATTGCGCAATATGGCGGTTGAACGCGGACGGGTTGCCGAATGCGGGATTGGCGGCGGCGAGCTTTTCCCACAGTGCCCAGCCGCCGCTTTGCGCCTTGCCCAGCCTGGCCGGCGCGCTGTGCATGCTTCCCGTGCTGGAAGCGTCGGTCATCGAACCGTTCTGCAGGAACACGAATGCGCCGTCTTCCACGATGACATGCTCGCTGCGGCCCTGGTATTCGCAATCGAACGCGGTAATGCGGTATTTGCCTTCCTCGACCTGGTAGTCCATATCGGTCACATTGCAGCCGGTGAAAAAGCGCACGCCCTTTTCCTGCAGCCAGCGCTGCAGGGGCAGCACCATCGAGTCGTACTGGTTGTACACGGTGCGCTTGACCCCGCCCAGGGTTTCGATGCGCGGAAATTCCATCATGAAACGGTGCAGGTAGCGCTTGAATTCGACCGCGCTGTGCCAGGGTTGGAACGCGAAGGTGGTCGC
>DASVYZ010000033.1:0-6166 GCA_036391935.1 Burkholderiaceae bacterium
GCAATAAAGAAAAAACCGCCCCGGGCGGCATGCCGCGGGGCGGGTTCGATACAGGGACGTGTTTTCGCGTCAGAGCGCTGTGGTCTGGTAGCTGCCGATATTGGGCGGGGCGCCCATCGCGCTGCCGACGAAGTCGGTTGCGATGGTGGTCAAAGACTTGCCCTTGCCGATCACGGGCGAGGTCGCCAGCGGCTGGAAGTAGCCCGAAGTCAATTGGCCGGCGTCGGTGCTGCCGCTCTGGGCCAGTTGCGGATTTTGGCCGATCACGTCGTTGGCGCCGATCGCGGCCGGCGTGGTCGGCTTGACCGACCACAGGTTGTTCGACAGCGTCAGACCGCCGGCACTGGGCACGTAGCCGGCGCCTGAGACGACGTTGTTGTAGATGAAGGAATAGACGTTCACCACGTTCTTCGAATTGCCCGCGCCGCCGGTGGCGAAAGCCGAGACACCGGTCGGCAGGGCGGTAGCGACGACGGTGTTGTTGGCGATCATGGCGCCATACAGGCCGGTGCCGTTGACCAGGGTCCAGCAGAAAGCGCAGAGAGGGGAGTTGTAGAGCAGGTTGTTGATCACCGTCGGATAGGCCGAATGCGTGTTGGCGACGGTGTTGGTCTGTTCGTCGGCCAGCGAGAAAGACGCCATTGCGCCGACGTAGGTGTTGGGCGTGTTGTAGATCACATTGCGTTGGACCAGGGTGTTCCAGGCGTTGTTGACGTACATGTTTTCCGCCCAGTTGTTGTAGGTCACGTTGTTCTGGATGACGGTACCGTTCGAGAGCCAGGTCGAGATGCCTTCGCCCCAGCAATTGAATACGGTATTGCCCTGGATGACGGCATTGTAGGTGATCTGGGTGCTGCCGTAAGGGCTGGCCGCGGACAGGCAGCTGGCCCAGCCGCGCGAGGTGCTGCTGCAGTTGGGCGTGTTGGCCGCGCGGCAGTTGGACATCGCCACGTAAGACACGGTGTTGTTTTCGATCAGCGCATTGTTGCCCGAGGCGAGGATGCCCTGGGCCCAGGTGTTGTGCACGTTGAGGTTGCTGACGGTGTCGTTGTTGCCTTCGATGGAGACGCCGTAGCCGTCGAGCACGGTTGCCGTGCCGCCGTTGCCGCCATGGCCGTCGTTGTTGATGTTGCGCACTTCGAAGCCCGAAACGGTGATGTAGTTGCCGTGCAGTTTGAGCAGGCTGGCGTAGTTGCCGACCACCACGGTCGCGCCGTCGATGACGGGCGTCTGGCCGGGATAGGCGGCAACGGTGATGGGCGAGGCGGCGGTGCCGGAAGCGTTGATGGCGACCGTTTCGGCGTAGACCCCGCTCATGGCATACAGCGTCTGGCCGGCAGTGAGCTTGGAGACGCCGTACTGCAGCGTCTTCCATGGCGCGGCTTGCGTGCCGGGGTTGGCGTTGTTGCCGCTGGGAGAGACATAGAAAGCAGTCGTAACGGTGGCCTTGCGGCTTTCCATCAGCTTCCTGGCGGGGACGGCATCCAGGGTGCCGATCGCGTCTTCCACCTTGCTGCTTTGCAGGTTGGACGAAGCCGAATGATCGATGCGGGCCATGGTGGTGCGCGCTGCGGCCAGGGTGGGCATGCTGCCATACGACTTCGCACCGCGTTGGGCCAATTGCTGCGTGAACGCGGTGGCGAAGGCAATGCGGTTGCCGACGGCCAGGGCATCGGTACTTTGTGCATCGCCATTGAGGGCGGCGGCCATCACGTCGAGCGGCAGGCGGGTGCTGCTGTAGCCGCCGGTGCCGAGTTTGGCGAGCCAGTTCGCGGCTTCGCTCCGGCTGGGTGCGCGCTGCAGGACATGCTGGAACACGGCGGAAACGAGCTGCGCGCCGCTATCGCTGCCCATGCCGTAGAGGCGGGCCGATTCGGTGGTGCTGCCGAGCTGGTCGACGGTTTGCTTGAGCCTGGCATTGCCGGCATAGGCGCGGTCGATCGCGGTGACACTGGTCGGCGCATTGGCGGCCGCCAATTGCTGCTCCAGATTGGCGAGGCCGACCTGATCGGCGGGCCTGCCGAAGTAGGCCACGTAGAGCGATTGTGCGGCTTGCTCGTAGCTGCTGCTGCCGACGCTGCCGGAAGCCTTGGCCGAGCGTTCGAGCTTGGTCGAGGAGGCTGCGGGAGCGGCGGTGTCGGCACTGCCGCCACAGGCGCCCAATGCGCCGGCTGCGAGCAGGGAAGCGTGAAAGGAAAGGGATTGGAATAGTTTGCGGGTGATCATAAAAGCGCCACTCTCAAAATTAAATGCACAAAGCCGGCCACGGAACGTCTGGACGCTCCACGCGGGACGAGGACTGGATACAACGACAGGGCTCGGTCGGCTACTGAACGCTAAATCTTGAAAACTGCGAGTTGCCGTAGGAAAACATTGCCGTAGACAAACGATATCTGGAGTCAAGGCTGGAAGCAATGACAAGAACTCAAGAAAGTTAAAAATTTTTTCTGGCGGAGTTTGCAATTGATGAGCTGGGGTTAATTCCGGTGCCAGGTATGGAAATTGCTATTTGACATCACGAAATGCAAAATGGTTAATAAGACAAGAACTGATTGTGAAATGACATGTCTATTTCGGGCCAAAGCATGAAACAAACCGTCATGGCGCTACGCTATGCGATCACGGTTGTTTCCGCGAATTTCTTTCGGAAAACTTTTTAAAATCAATGCGTTGACATTGCCATTGCATTGACTTTGAAGGATAATTCGATGTTATCAAATTGTCTATTTAAATTATGTTTTATGTAACAACGGAATTGGCATGCGTGAAAAAAAACTTTGCGTGGTGGTGACGTGTTTCAGCCAGGGGCAGCCGGGATTCCTCGACTTTTCCTACCGGATTCGCAGTCTCGCCGCCAACTATGATCTGGTCGTGGTCAGCCAGCGTCGGCTGACCCAGATCGAACTGAGCTTTCCCGATGTGCACTATGTCGTCATCGAAGAAGCCGCGACGCGGCTCGGTTGGTTGCGCTATATCTGGCGTTGCGCAACGCTGATCCGCGCCCGTTCGCCCGCGGTTGCCGTGCTGCTGCATTCGCTGACGGCGCCGATCGCGCTGATGGTAGGCAAGGTGCCGTCGGTCGTGTATTGGAATGAGCACCCGACGCATGCCGCCCCGGATGAGCGCGGCGTCTCCTTTCTCAAGGCCTGCCTGCGCCGTGCCGTGCGCGGCTTGCTGTTTCGCGGCGCGCGCGGCGCCGAACTGACCATGCCCATCGGCGAGGCGCACCGCGACGATTTGCTGGCGCAAGGCTGCCGCCCCGCGCGCACGCGCATGATCTACATGGGAGTCGACAAGGCCTTCGATGTCGCCCAGGAGTGCACGCCGGGCCGTGGCGATGGCGGCCCGCTGCGCCTGATCTACGTCGGTTCGGTGCAGCACGACCGCGGGCGCGATGTGATGCTCGAAGCCATGGCCATGCTCGCGCGCGGCCCGAAGATGGCGCACCTGACCATCGTCGGCGCCTCGGAAGACCAATTGGCCTATTGCACGCACTATGTCGAACAGGCCGGCATAAGCGACAGCGTGACCGTGCGCGGGCGCGTGCCCGGCGGCGAGATCCCGCGTTTCTTCGCCGACTCCGACGCCGGAATCTGCATCTGGGAAGACCGCCCCTGGTATCGCTTCAATCCGCCGACCAAGCTGTTCGAATACCTGGTGGCCGGCTTGCCGGTATTGGCCAGCGATATCCGTACCCACACCGAATACATCAAGGATGGCGTCAACGGCGTGATCTTCGACTACGACAGCGCCGGCCTGGCGGCGGCGATCCAGCGCCTCTGGCTCATGCGCGACCGGCTGCCGCAACTGAAGGCGGCTGCCAGGCAATCGAGCCATCCCTATCGCTGGGAAAACATCGAGCCGGAATTCCTGGCCGCTGTCGAAGGCGTCGCCCGTGGAGCAGCAGCATGATCCGAAGCACGATAGATTCGTACGCACTCTCCAAATCCCGCTTCGGCCTGCCTTTTCTGCTGGCCATGGCCGGCATCGCTTTCCTGTGCCTGTTCTTTGCGCTGCTGTCGATCAGCGGCAATTTCATTCTGATCGCCTTGGGCGCGAGCATGATCGTCGGCCCGATACTCTTGCTCATGCCCGAGATTACGGTGTGGGCCGTGCTGGTCGTCGGCCTCTTGTTCGGTATCCTGTCGGCCAGCCCGAAACTGGGCAAGATAGGCTGGGGCGTGTCGGTGCTCTCCATCATGCTGATGGGGCCGTCGCTGATCAATACCTTGTGGAGCAAGCGCGAGCGCTTGCCCGGCTTCCTTGTGATCGGCTGGCTGTTCATGGTCTTCGCCGTTTTTTGCACGGTGGTCCAGTGGTGGTCGATCGGCGAATTCGTCGCCGGCTACAAGCGCTATTTCCAGGCCTTCGGCTTGATGATGGCGCTGGCCACGATCACCTTCAGTGCGCCGGCCTTCGGACGCTGGCGCAAATTCATGGTGTTCGTCGCGCTGATGCAATTTCCGGCCGCCTTGTTCGAATTGGTGGTGCTGGTGCCGATGCGGCATTCCGCTTCGAGCGATGCCACCGACGTGATCGCCGGCACATTCGGCGCCAACCTCGAAGGCGGCAGCCCGAATTCGGTGATGGTGATCTTCATCTTCATCGCCATCGCGTTTTTCGTCGCGCGCTGGCGTGCCGGCCTGATGAAGTCCAAGCCTTTCTACATGCTGGCCTTCATGACAGCCCTGCCGCTGGTGATGGGCGAGACCAAGGTTGCCGTGTTCATGGTGCCCGTGGTCGGCGCCGTGCTGTTGCGCGAGGATTTCATGAAAGCGCCGCTGCGCTACCTGCCGGCGGTGATCACGACCGTCTTCCTTACTGCCGCGCTGTGCTACGTCTACGTGGTGTTCATCATCCACAGCAATTTCTCGGACGTGTTCAAGGCGACCTATGCGTACAACCTGGGCAAGCAGGGTTATTCGAACGGCATGCTGCTGAACCGCTCGAGCGTGATCGCCTTCTGGCTCCAGAAACAGAGCTGGAGCGATCCGCTGGGTTTCCTGATCGGGAACGGGCTCGGCAGTTCCTATACCGGCTTCGGGCCGATGGCGGTGTCGGGCCATCTCGGCACCAAGTATTTCGCCTACGGGATCAACCTGACTGCCGCCTCGACGCTGTTATGGGACACCGGCATCATCGGCTTGATCATGTTTTGCTCGATCTTCGTCGCGGCCTGGTTTGCCGCCGTGAATCTGCGCAAGCGTACCCGCGACCCGATGGTCAAGGCCGATGCGCTGGCGATCCAGGTGGCGATCGCGCTGTTCGGCATGTTCATCCTCTACAGCGATTCCATGGTCAACCTGCTGTCGATCGAGCTCATCTATGCTTCGGTGCTCGGTTACCTGGGCTACCTGATGAAGCAGGAAGGCATGCTGTCGAGGCCCTTGCCGGTCCACGACATGCCCAAGCCGAACCGTGCGGCGGCTTTGCACCTTGCTCCCGACTCGCGAGCCTGACGCCATGCGCCTGATCTATTTCACCGCCGAGCAGTGGCCGACCTTCCGGGCCGACCTGGTGGCCTTGTTCGGCAAGTATCTGCCGCGCCGCGGCGTCACTTGCGATCTCGTCACCGAACGCGAGCGCGGCGTCGCGCCGACCAGCGTTCCGCCCTGGGGCGGCGGCCGTGCCTGGCTGTGCAACGTGCCGGCCAACCGCGCCGGGCAGTATGCCGCGAAGCTGTGGCACAACCTTTCGGTGCTGGCATCGGTGGATGCGCGCCGCTACGATGCGATCCAGGTGCGCGACATGTCGCTGACCGCCTTGTTCGGCCTGATGATGGCGCGCCTGAAGGGCTTGCGCTTTTTCTATTGGCTGTCTTACCCGCAGTCGGAAGGCCAGATCGACCGCGCCCGCGCGCGCGGCCTGCGCGGCGGCATGCGTTTCTGGTTCCCCCTGATCCAGGGTACGGTGGGGCGCTGGATACTGTACGGCCTGGTGTTGCCGCGCGCCGACCACGTCTTCGTGCAAAGCCGGCAAATGCAGATCGACCTGGCGAAAGAGGGCGTGCCGATGGATAAGATGACGCCGGTGCCGATGGGCGTCGACGTCGAAGCCGCCAGCCACGAATACCTCGCGCCGGTACAGGACGGGCGTTTGAAAAACCGGCGCACCATCGCCTACCTCGGCACGCTCGACCGCGTGCGCAGGATCGAGATTCTGCTGC
>DASVYZ010000034.1:0-6581 GCA_036391935.1 Burkholderiaceae bacterium
AGACGAATTCGCTTTAACACGACAGAAAGTTGAAAAGGGAACTTATGAGCAAAGCAGAAGACCGCGCCAGTCGTAACTTGGTAAGACAGCAAAGGGTGAATCGGGACGAGCGCCGGCGGGCCCGCGAAAACAGGGAACGGCTGGAATCGGTGCGCGCTCGGCGAGAACGACGCCAATAGGCGAAAAGCGACAAGAGGTATAACACGGAAAAAGGATCGCATCATGCAATATCTTTGGTTAGTTTTGATGCTGATAGTTGCTGTTGGAATTGCCCGTGAACACGTGCTCGCGTGGAGAAAGTGGGAATCAGAGGCTGATCCACGAATGCTAGGAGTCTGCGCGGCAGAAATCTGATGCCATCTGACGGGGTGAGATAAGATAAGCAGATGACGACAAGCTATCTCCCCTACGATCCGCAGCAGCAAATGTTGTTACCGCACGCGCTGCAAGACTGGCTGCCCGAAGGGCACCTTGCCTACTACATTAGCGACACGGTCGACTCGCTCGATCTGTCGGCCTTCCACGCTCGGTATGCTGGCGGCGGCTCGCGCAACCAGCCCTTTCATCCGGCCATGATGGTCAAGATTCTGGTGTACGGCTATGCAACGGGCGTGTTCTCGTCGCGCAAGCTGGCAAGGAAACTGCATGAAGATGTGGCGTTTCGGGTACTGGCGGCGGGCAACTATCCGGCGCACCGGACGCTGTGCGACTTCCGTGCGCTCCATCTGAAAGAGCTGTCGGACCTGTTCGTGCAAGTGGTGAAGTTGGCAAAGGAATGCGGCTTGGTCAAGCTTGGAACGATTGCGGTCGACGGTACCAAGATCAAGGCCAATGCATCGCGTCACAAGGCAATGAGCTACGACCGGATGAAGAAGGCCGAGTCGGAACTCAAGGAACAGATCGATGCGTTGCTGGCAAAAGCGAAGGCGACCGACGAGGCCGAGAAGAACGAACCGGAACTCGATATTCCGGCCGAAATCACGCGGCGCGAGGATCGGCTTGCCGTGATTCGCGCCGCACGCGCACGTCTGGAAGAGCGTCAGCGCGAGGCGGATACTGCGCGTGGTCGCGTCGACGACAACGACACCCCGCCCGATGGTGAAGGCAAGCCGAAAAAGAAGTCGCGATTCAAGTACAAATTCGGCGAACCGAAGCCGGACGCCCAGGAGAGTTTCACCGATCCGGAAAGCCGGATCATGAAGCACGCTGGAGGTGGCTTCGACTACTCCTACAATGCCCAGGCTGCAGTCGATGCCGTTGCGCACATTATAGTTGCCGCCGAATTGAGCAACTGTGCCGCTGACAGCGGGCAATTGCCAACCGTTCTGGCTGCCGTGCAACGCGATGCCGGCGCCAACCCCAAGCAAGTCCTTGCCGATGCGGGCTACCGATCGGAAGCGACATTCGAACAGTTGCGTGAGCACGCGGCCGAACTGATCGTGGCGCTCGGACGCGAGGGCAAGAAAGACGCGAAGATCGATGCGAGCAAGCGGCCGTTGTGTGCCGCGATGGCGGAAAAATTCGTTTCTTTGGAAACCCAGAGAGCCTATCGCAAACGCAAATGGCTATCCGAGCCGCCGAACGCCTGGATAAAAAGCGTTCTTGGGTTTCGACAATTCAGCATGCGCGGACTGGCCAAGGCCCAAGCCGAGTGGAAACTGGTCTGTACGGCGCTGAACTTAAGGAGAATGGCAAAAATGAACTTCGCGTGAGCCCCGAACGGGGCTACTTTGTCCGATTTCGCCGTCGACAAAGCCATTTTTGCGCGAATCGGCGAGTGAAGCCGCAACCGGCTCTGACGCCGGCCGCTGCAGCGTCAGTGCCGACAGTTCAAATTCCGTCTGCCGCGCAGGCTCCTAGCATTCGACCGGTTTGCGGAGCTGCGTGCATGTCAAACAGATCATAAACAGGCTCTTAGGCCGCGCGGCGCTGCAGCCACAAGCTCACGCCGCAATTCCTGAACGGACTGCCTTCCGGCTGCACGGTGCATAGCGGCAGGCGCCGTTCAAGAAAATCCCAATGGCGGTGCGCAAACCAGTCGTTGAAAAACAGGATGCGGTAGTCGCGGTTATGCGCCAGGAAGGCCTTGAGCAGATAGCCTTCATTCCAGGCACGCCCTTCCGTCAGCCATTCGCGCGGGTAGTCGAAGTTGCGGAAGATATCGTGGAAATGCACCACTACGCCGTCTTTCAATAACGGCAAAACCTTGAACAACAAGTGGTTCACGTCGCTGCCGAACTTCGCCACGTGCGAGGAATCGATGAACAGGATATCGTTCGCCTCCAGCGTCTGGAACACCGCCGGATCGACGTCCTGCACCTTTTGCGCCAGGATGCGGTAGCGTTCCATATCCTGCGGCTGCAGGCACTTGTGCAGCGTCTCGGGATAAGGTTCGATGAAGGTGATTTCGGTCTTGCCGCCGAGGAATCGCTCGCAAGTATCGATCATCGCCGCCGACGAGTAGCCGCTGCCGACTTCGATGATGCGCTTGGGCTGGAATTCGCGGATCATCGAATACAGCGCGATGCCATCGAAATAATTGAAGGCGCCGTTGTTGAGATAGTAGCGGCAGCCCTCGGTCCTGTCCTTGGGAAAGGGCAAGTCGCCGTAGGTGGCGGCGAATTTTTCCGCATAGGCGAGCTGGATCGCCTCGTTGACGTCCAGGCCTTCGGGTTCTGGCAAGGCAAGCCGCGCGAAATGGTCTCGGTATTCTTCCGCAGCCGGAATCGGGGAATAAAAGTGGCCTTCAGGCGCGAAGCGTTGCGCCGCGCTCAATTCTCCTGCTGCACCCGACTTGCCGTTGAAACGCCCGGCAAATTCCTCGCTGCCGATGAAGGCATGCAATACTGCCTCACGCGTCATGCCGCTTGCCATGGCGCCAAGGAAATGGGCTTTCCCCCCCGCATCGGGTTCACGCGCAAAGAAATAGCGGTAGGCGTGTTCGAGGAATTCTTCATTGGAAGATGCGCTGAGAAACTTTTCCATCTGGGCAGCTCGTTGGGAACGGAGCCGCAAAGGTAGCACGTGTGAGGCGCGCAGGGAAGCGGGCGGTTGAACCACTCCCCTCTCCCGCGGAAGGGCGAGGGGAGAAAAGCCTTGCGGCAACGCGGATTATTTCTTGAACTTGGCAGCAGTCTCAGCCACGCGCTTGCCGAACAGCTTGGCCGTTTCCAGGTCGCCCGGCAGCGGACCTTCCTCGGGCGAGGAATCCGAAGGGCTCTGCGCCATGGCACCCGAGAACGAGGCGACATAGTTGATATCGTTGCGCGTGGCCGCCTTCGAATTGGCGGGCATCAAGCCGGTGCCGACCCAGATCATGCTGTGCTGTTGCGACAACGTGAACAGGTAATGCAGCGTGGAGAGCTTGTCGCCGTTCATGCTCGCCGAATTGGTGAAGCCGGCCGCGATCTTGTCTTTCCAGGCTTGCGTGAACCAGGGCTTGGACGAGGCATCGGCAAACTTCTTGAACTGCCACGAGACCGAGCCCATGTAGGTCGGCGAGCCGAAGATGATGGCGTCGGCACCGGCCAGCTGGGCCCAGTCGTCCTGGCTGATATTGCCTTCGGCATCGATGGCGATCAGCAGGGCTTCGCCGGCGGAAGCGGCGCCGGCGTGCACGGCTTCCGCCTGCTTCTTGGTATGGCCGTAGCCGGAATGGTAGACGATGGCGACTTTGGACATGGTTTCCTCTCTCAATAAAGTTTATACAAGGTCAAACAACAGCACTTCGGCACCCTTGCCACCGGAAATGCGTATCTCTTTTTCATCGACAGCCTTCAGCGCGTCGCCTTCCTTCAGCACCACGCCGTTGGCTTGCACTTCGCCGCGCGCCACGTGCAGATAGGCACGACGGCCCTGCATCAGGCTGATGCTGGCTTCTTCCGCGCCGTCGAATAGGCCGGCATACAGCTTGACATCCTGATGCACCTTGACCGAGCCTTCGGCGCCGTCGCTGCTGGCGATCAGGCGCAAGCGGCCGCGCTTGTCGGCGGCATCGAAGCGCTTTTCCTCATAGCCCGGCGCCATGCCGCGGAACTTGGGCTCGATCCAGATTTGCAGCAAATGCGTTTCGCGATCCTTGGCATGGTTGAATTCCGAGTGCATCACACCGGTACCGGCGCTCATGCGCTGCACATCGCCGGGACGGATCACGCTGCCGTTGCCCATGCTGTCCTTATGCGCCAGTTCGCCGTCAAGCACATAGGTGACGATTTCCATGTCGCGGTGGCCGTGCGTCGGGAAACCGGCGCCGGCGCCGATGCGGTCGTCGTTCAACACGCGCAGCGGGCCGAAGCCCATGTGGCGCGGATCATAGTAATCTGCAAACGAAAAGCTATGGTGCGCATCGAGCCAGCCGTGGTTGGCGTGGCCGCGTTCGGCCGCGGGACGAAGTTCAATCATTTTCAATCTCCTGAAAAGGGTTTTCGCCTGCCTACATCCTGCTTATGTCCTAGGCAAGGCGTCCATGGGCACAATATAAAGGCTTGCTTCGGCAAAGAACAGGTGTTATTTTTCGATAAAATATTCAAAAATTTTGAATAAGCGCGTTTGAACAACTGCCTCTACACAAAGCGTTTGAATGAATCTCACTTTAGAGTCCCTGCAAATCCTCGATGCCATCGCCCGCAACGGCAGCTTCGCCGGCGCCGCATCGGAAATGGACCGCGTGCCCTCCGCCCTGACCTATAGCGTGCGCAAGCTCGAGGACGACCTTGATGTCTTGCTGTTCGACCGCAGCGGCCACCGCGCCAAGCTGACGCCGGCCGGGCAGGAATTGCTCAACGAAGGCCGCCATCTGCTGCGCGCGGCCGACGAACTGGAGCAACGCGTCAAGCGCACCGCCACGGGTTGGGAAGTCGAGCTGCGCATCGTGCTCGACAATATCGTGCGCTTCGAGCGCATGATTCCGCTGATCGAGGAATTCGACCGCGAAGGCTCGGGTACGCGCCTGCGCTTTTCCAGCGAAACGCTGTCGGGCGTATGGGAAGCGATGCTTTCGGGCCGCGCCGACCTCGCCATTGGCGCCGTGCACAGCAGCCTGGAGACCATGCGCATGAGCGGCGAATTCCGCACCATGCCCATGAGTTCGCGGCCGTGGATCTTTGCCGTCGCCCCCAGCCATCCGCTGGCGGCGCTGCCCGAGCCGCTGACGGCCGAGCAGATCCGGCAACATCGCGTGGTGGCAGTGGGCGATACCGGGCGCAGCCTGCCGACCTTTTCCACGGGCCTATTGAGCGGCCAGCAAACGCTGACGGTGCCCTCGATCAGTTCCAAGCTTGCCGCCCAGGTTGCCGGCCTCGGTTGCGGCTATTTGCCGCCGGCCATGGCCGCCCCCCATTTGCAAAGCGGCGCGCTGGTGCAAAAGCAGACCCAGGAAGTGCGCGCCACGGTGAGTAAGCAAATCGTCTGGCGCGCCTCGGCGCGCGGCAAATGCCTCAAGTGGTTCTTGAACAAGCTGGCCGACCCGGATGTGCAACAAGCCCTTAGCGTGGAATGAAATGAGTCGATACGTAGGCAGATTCGCCCCCTCGCCCACCGGCCCGCTGCATGCCGGTTCGCTGGTCGCCGCCATGGCGAGCTATCTCGATGCCAAGGCGCATGGCGGCACCTGGCTGGTGCGCATTGAAGACATCGATGAAGCGCGCACCATGCCGGGCGCGGCCGAGGCGATCCTGCAGACGCTGCTCGATCTGGGCATGCGATGGGATGGCGAAGTGGTGCGGCAAAGTCAGCGCAAGGATCGGTACCAAGCCGCGTTCGATCGGCTGCAAGGCCATACCTATCCCTGCGGCTGCACGCGCCGCGAAATCGCCGATTCACGCATCGGTGTCGCCTCGGACGGCGCCGCAGTCTACCCAGGCACCTGTCGCAACGGCCTGGCTCCCGGCAGATCGCCGCGTGCCTGGCGCGTGCGCGTGCCTGACGCGCCGCACGACATTTTCACTTTCGACGACGCATGGCTGGGGCAGCGCAGCCAACATCTGGCGAGTGAAGTGGGTGATTTCGTACTGAAACGCGCCGACGGATTCTGGGCTTATCAACTGGCCGCGGTGGTCGACGATGCCGACCAGGGCGTCACCGACGTCGTGCGCGGATCCGACTTGATCGACTCCACGGCACGCCAGATTTACCTGCAAGGCTTGCTCGGCTTGCCGACGCCGAATTATCTGCATGTTCCCGTCGTGACCAACGGGATAGGCGAAAAGCTCTCCAAGCAAACCGGCGCAAGCGAAATCGACAGCGCCAATCCTTTGCGCGAATTGAAACGGGCCGCCGCCTTTCTGGGACTCGAGCTTGCATCCGCGCCCATGTCCGATCCTGCCGGTTTTTGGGAAAGTGCCGTCACAGCATGGGCCAAACGACGCCAATCCCTGACGCATCCGGCTCCATGCGGAACCAGTAAGTTGCCAGCCCGTCCAGATTCGGCGTGACCGCCGTTCAAGTCGATTCCGAAGTTGATCTAGCTCAATATAGGCTGCGCTTGCCCTCAATATGATGGGTCTCAATTGGAAGGGCCCCGTCATGCGCAAGAATTTCCCGGTTACCTCGATTGAGTATGAAATGCAGGAAGGCCGGCACAT
>DASVYZ010000035.1:0-1566 GCA_036391935.1 Burkholderiaceae bacterium
GCCGGAACGCGGCATGCCGAACACGAAAATAGGCTGGCTCGATTCGTGCCCCTGCCCTTTCAGGCTCTCGATCAGTGGTTGGTTGAACCGTTCATGCATCAGCTTGAACAGCGCGACGTCTTCGCGTTCATCGTAATTCGATGTCAGCAACTGCATCGAGGCGCCCTGCGCATAATTGCCGGCCGAGGCGGCGACATTGCCGATATCGCGGTAAGCCTTGCCCAGGGCGAAATGCAATTGGATGCGCTTGATGCCGCGCACTTCGCCGGCGCGCTTTTCAAATTGGGTCAAGTGGGCGAAGAAGGGCTCGTTCGCCTCGACCTTCTTGATCGAGGCGCGCGCGTGCATCAAGCCGACTTCGTCGGGCATCGCGGCAATGGCGCGGTCGAACGCGGCGCAAGCCTCGTCAAGCCGGCCCAGCACCTCGAGAATACGCCCCTTCAACTGCCAGGCTTCGGCTTCATGCCTCGGCCCGAGTGTCAGCAGCTTTTCCACTGCCGCCAGCGCCTCTTCGTTGCGCCCCGCCTTGTTCAGGCAACCGGCCAGGCCGATCAAAGCCACGCCGCTGGCCGGGAATTGTTTCGCCGCGAATTCGAACGCCGTCAACGCTTCGCGCTGCAAACCCAGTTCCTGGTATACCTGGGCCAGATTGCACTGGATGCCCTCGTGGCCGGGGGCGACAGCCTTACCCTGCTCCAGCGCCAGGCGCGCTTCCTGGAAACGCAGCGCGCCGATATGCATCAAGCCGATATTGCTCCAGGCATCCGCGTAATTCGGATCGAAATCGAGCGCCTTGCGGAAGCATAGTTCAGCCGCCACGCGTTCGACCTTGGCGCTGTAGCAAGTCCCGAGGTTGTTGTAAAACGAAGCAACGAGCGGATTGATCGAGATCGCCGTGCCTATGCATTCGATCGCCTCATCGAATTTGCGCTCCGCGCGCAAGGCGCAACCGAGCAGATGGTGCGCATCGGCATTGCGCGGCTCGCGCGCCAGGATCTGCAAATAAGCTGCCTTGGCGGCTTCCAGGTTGCCGGCTTGATGCAAGGCGAGAGCCTGGAGCAGCTGTGCATGCGTTTCGTGTTGAATGGCTTCGGCCAAGGTATGCGCCCGTCGTGACAGCAATAAAGTGGACAAGTATAACAACTTGGCCCATACCGGTCAGACTTTCCTGGCACGAAAAAAAACGCCAGGGAAGCCCGGCGTTCTTGTTGCAGGAAAGCAGCGTTGACGGCTCCGCTACACTGCAAATAAAAATGCCGTTCAGCCTGAACTGAACGGCATGACGGATAAATCCGTTTTGCTATTGCCGGGGAAGCAGGCCGGGAAAACTACCCCGGCCATTACTACCCTTGCGCGGTTTTAGCCCGCCAGGGTCAAGTGGCCATTGGCGCCGAAGGTGGTGTGGGCGAAGGTATAGCCCATGCCCGTCAGTTCCACCACCGTGTCGTTCGCCGACAGATGGCCGTTATCGGCCGCCGTCAGGTTGACCAGGTAGGCGTTGTTCTGGTACTGGAACCATGCCACGGTGTTGGCCGTGACTGCACCGCCCTTGCCTGCCGCCGTGGC
>DASVYZ010000036.1:0-1510 GCA_036391935.1 Burkholderiaceae bacterium
CCCTGTTGGCCGGCCTGGCCGCCTACCTGATCGGCTCGGTCTCGTTTGCCGTCATCGTCAGCAAGGTATTTCGCCTGGCCGATCCGCGCACCTACGGTTCCAAGAACCCCGGTGCGACCAATGTCTTGCGCAGCGGCAACAAGATGGCTGCGCTCGTCACGCTGTTGGGTGATGGCTTCAAGGGCTGGCTTGCGGTGTGGCTGACTTTGCATTTCGGCGGGCAGTTCGGTCTCGGCGACCGTGCGTTGGCACTGGTGGCTCTGGCAGTGTTTCTGGGCCACCTGTGGCCGCTTTATACGAAGTTCGTCGGCGGCAAGGGCGTGGCGACTTTCTTCGGCGTCATGCTGGGCTTGAACGCGCTGTGGCTGGGCTTGCCCTGCTTGTTGACCTGGCTGGCCGTGGCGCTGATTTCGCGGTATTCGTCCTTGGCGGCGTTGGTTGCGAGCGCCTGCGCGCTGCTCTATCTGGCCTTGTTCGATGAACGTTTGAACTACACCGATTCAGTCATGCTGGCTGTCGGCGTGATGGCCTTGCTGTTGTTCTATCGCCATAGCCAGAATATCGGCAAGCTGTTGTCGGGCAAGGAAAGCAAGATTGGCTCAAAGGCCAAGAAGGCGTAAGAGCGGTTTCATGCGGCTTGTAATTCGCCGAGCGGCCAGCGCGGCCGCACATTGAACGCATAGTCGCGCGTCGCGGCGCCAGGATTCCCCTTTAACCGCATCGCTCCCGCAAACGCAATCATCGCCCCATTGTCGGTGCAAAATTCCAGCTCAGGGTAATACACGCGAAAACGCTTCTTTTCCGCCGCCGCGTTCAAGGCTTCGCGCAGTTGCCGGTTCGCGCCCACGCCGCCGGCGATCACGAGGCGCTTCAGGCGCGTTTCCTTCAGCGCCTTCAAACACTTCGCCACCAGCACATCGACGATGGCATCGACGAAGCCGCGCGCGATGTTCGCCTTGTCTTGTTCGCAGATATTGGCGGCATGGTTCTTCACCACGGTCAGTACAGCCGTCTTCAAGCCGGAAAAGCTGAAATTCAAATCCTTGGAATGCAGCATCGGGCGCGGCAGCGCGTAAGCGGCCGGGTCGCCGAATTCGGCCAGGCGCGAAATCGCCGGCCCGCCGGGGTAGCCCAGGCCGAGCAGCTTGGCCGACTTGTCGAAGGCTTCGCCGGCAGCGTCATCGAGCGTTTCGCCGAGCAATGCATACCGCCCCACGCCATCGACACGCATCAATTGCGTATGCCCGCCCGACACAAGCAGCGCCACGAAAGGGAATTCCGGCGGGGTCGATGCCAGCAAGGGCGAGAGCAGGTGGCCTTCGAGGTGGTGCACGCCCAGCACGGGCTTGTCCAGTGCCAGGCCAAGGCCGCAGGCGATCGAGGAACCGACCAGGAGCGCCCCGGCCAGCCCCGGGCCGGCCGTGTAGGCGACGGCATCGATGTCCTGGCGCCGCACTGCGGCCCGCTCCAGGACCTGCGTCAGCAGCGGGGCGAGGCGGCGGATGTGGTC
>DASVYZ010000037.1:0-1634 GCA_036391935.1 Burkholderiaceae bacterium
AAGCCGGCCGACCCGACCCAGCCGGTAGTGCTCGAACAAAAAGAGCACGGAATAGATCCGAAGCTGGTTTCGCCCAACGCCGTGAGGGTCACGCAAACACTGCAGGAGGCCGGCTTCAAGGCGTTCATCGTCGGCGGCGCGGTGCGCGACCTGCTGCTCGGGCTGAAGCCGAAGGATTTCGACGTCGCCACCAATGCCACGCCGGAGCAAGTCAAGAAAATGTTCCGGCGCGCCTTCATCATCGGCCGCCGCTTCCAGATCGTGCACGTGATGATGGGCCAGGAACAGCTCGAGGTGACGACCTTCCGCGGTTCTTCGTCCGACGCCGCCTCCAAGGACGAGCATGGCCGCGTGCTGCGCGACAATACCTTCGGCGAGCAGCATGAAGATGCCGTGCGGCGCGACTTCACGATCAACGCCATGTACTACGACCCGGCGATGCAAACCGTGCTCGACTACCACGGCGGCGTGCAGGATATCCGCAGCAAGACGTTGCGCATGATAGGCGTGCCCGAGGCACGGTACCGTGAAGACCCGGTGCGCCTGCTGCGCGTGGTGCGCTTCGCCGCCAAGCTCAACTTCAGCATCGAGCCGGCCACGGCCGAGCCGATCAAGGTGATGGCGCCCCTGATCAACAACGTGCCGGCGGCGCGCGTGTTCGACGAAATGCTCAAGCTTTTGATGAGCGGCAAGGCGCTGGCCTGCCTGCAGCAGTTGCGGAAACAGGGCTTGCACCACGGCTTGCTGCCGCTGCTGGATGTGGTGCTGGAACAGCCGCTCGGCGAAAAGTTCGTCACGCTGGCGCTGGAAAATACCGATGCGCGCATCAATCAGGGCAAGCCTGTTTCTCCGGGCTTCCTGTTCGCTTCCTTGTTGTGGCATCAGGTGCTGGAAAAATGGAATGCCTACCAGGCCGCGGGTGAATACCCGATTCCCGCGCTGCACCTGGCGGCCGACGATGTGTTGAATGCGCAGACCGAGAAGCTGGCCCTGCAGCGCCGTATCGCTTCGGACATGCGCGACATCTGGGCCATGCAGCCGCGCTTCGACCGCCGCGTCGGCAAGTCGCCTTACAAACTCCTGGAGCACCAGCGCCTGCGCGCCGGTTATGACTTCCTGCTGTTGCGCTGCGCCTCGGGCGAGATCGATGCCGAAATCGGCCAATGGTGGACCGACTTCATCGATGCCGACGGGGGCGGCCGCGAAGCCCTGCTGACTTCGCGCCCCAAGGCCGCGGAAGGTAGTGGACAGAAAAAGCGTCCGCGCCGCCGCGGCGGGCGTGGCCGTTCCAAGTCAAGCGGTGGCGGAACGAGCAGCGGCGGCGGAGACGCAGCTTGATCGATGCCTACGTCGGCATCGGCGCCAACCTCGGCGATGCCCGCGCCACGGTCGAGGCGGCCTTGGGAAAACTGGCCGAACTGCCGCAAAGCAAGCTGATTGCGCAATCAAGCCTGTTTGCCAGCGCCCCCATCGATGCCGGCGGCGACGATTACATCAATGCCGTTGCACGCCTGCAAACGAGCCTGCGGGCCGAAGCGCTGCTGCAACGCCTGCAAGCGATCGAACTGGAATTCGGCCGCGAGCGCCCCTACCGGAATGCGCCGCGCACGCTCGATCTCGACATCCTGCTCTAT